>NZ_JAKRFC010000019.1:0-74331 GCF_022348205.1 Epibacterium sp. MM17-32
TCGATGTCGGCGCTGGTGAATTTGATGCAGTTCGTGGTCATTGCTCTTCTCCTTGTTTGCGTTGCAATGATGGTCACCTTGCAGCTGGCCAAGGCCCGGCCACACCGAAGGCGGAGCGCAGCGGAGAGGGGCAGGCGCCGGTCTTTTTGGTCCGCGCGGAATGACCCGCAGGGTCAGGGGAAAAAGATCGGCGACAACCTTTGTGGACGGGACGACAGCTGCGACCAGCATGTCATGCAACTCAGACAAAGGGAGAAGTGCGGTGGCCATGAAGGAAAGTAGGGGAACAGACGAGAGAGATGCCGCAAGGAGTAGGGATTGTCTTCTCGTCCATCCAAACTTCAAGACTCTTCGAAGACCAAAGCCGTCAGATCACAAATCGATGGCAACGGCAGAGCATTCGCCCATCCTTCCGTGGCATCACAGGGGCGTTTGCGTTCGCATTCGGAGATGCAGGCGTCCAGATACCATCGAGTTGCCAGACACTCATCCGCTCTGGTGCCCGACTAATGGCCAGACCTGGCTCTGAGATTCTTCGCGTGTCGCTGTTATCCTCAGACCAATGGAAGTGTCCTGAGCCAGAGATAAAAACGAGGTCATAGCGCGCTCAACAACTCGATTGCATGTGCCAGTGGTAACGCTCGAATGTCCTTCGCGACGGGGACCTCATGCTCACCGGCATAGACCAGGAGCTTTCGGTTGGCTCCAATGTCCTCGGCCCCTGTGTGAAATCCTCTCGAAACCTTTGGTGCAGTCGTCCGTTTGATCTCAACAGCCCAGATGTCGCCGCTTGGCAAACGCAAAACCAAGTCGAGTTCAGCACCGGCCGAAGTGCGATAGAAGAAAGGTTCGGTGCCTAAAGGGGCGGCAGCAAGAAGCGCCTCGATACAGAACCCCTCCCAACTGCCACCGACGACCGGGTGCCCGAGCAAGCCTTCTGTCGTGCCGATGCCCAACAGCGCATGCACGATGCCGCTGTCTCTCACATAGACCTTTGGCGATTTCACCAGACGCTTGCCGACATTCTCGTGCCAGGGCTGCAGGCGTCTCACCAGCATGAGATCGACGAGCAGATCGAGGTAGCGCCCAACGGTCTGGCCGGACACGCCCAATCCCTCGGCAAGGGCCGCGGCGTTCAGAAGGCCGCCCTGGACATGCGCAAGCATCGTCCAGAACCGCCGCAAGGTCGCTGCCGGAATCCGAGGTCCGAGGGCAGGGATGTCTCGCTCCAGATAGGTGCGCAGGAAATCCAGACGCCAGTCCATACTTGCCCGATCGCTCGCGGCCTGAAAGCTGTCGGGAAAGCCGCCGCGCAGCCAGAGCAAGTTCAACTGATCGGCCCCCACCTCGTCAGGCTGCAAGGGGGGCATTTCAACATATCGAACACGACCGGCGAGGGATTCCGCCGTTTGGTGCAAGAGGATATTGGAAGCCGATCCCAATAGCAGGAACTGTCCCGTCCGAAACCCGGCCCGCCGACGCTGATCGATCTGGCCGCGCAAGGTTCTGAAGAGGTCAGGCATCTGCTGCACCTCGTCGAGGATGACGAGTTTGCCCGCCTGTTCGTCCAGATAGAGATCTGGTTCAGTCAGGATTTGCCTGTCCGCCTCACGCTCAAGGTCGAGATAGACAGATGGGCGCTCTGATGCGATGTCGAGTGCAAGTGTTGTCTTTCCGACCTGTCGGGGGCCGAGAAGGACCACAGCCGCTTGGCTCTCCAAGGAAGACTGAACGAATTGTTGGGTCTTGCGTTTGTACATACCTTGCAATTACTCCACGATACGGAAGATTTGCAAGGTTAATCTTACCTACGGCCATAGCTAGTTGCTCAAGCCGAAGTATCTTACTGCCCCAGCAAAACAGCCGTGGCCAAGGAGCATCGACGCAAAATGAGTGCATTCAAATCTGTATCCAAGGGCCTCGAAGAGGCTCTGGCCTTCGCGAATGGCGATTTGGCCGACGCCAAAGTGCATGAAGTGTCCGTGGCGGAGGTCGATGTCGCCGAAGTCCGGCAACGGACGGGCCTGTCCCAGGCCGAGTTCGCCAAGAGCATTGGCGTCGCGAAAGGTACGCTCCTGAACTGGGAACACGGGCGCCGGCACCCGACAGGCCCAGCACAGGTTCTGCTGGCATTGATCGCCAAGAAGCCTTCCGTCGTACAGGACCTCTTGCGCGGGGCGTGAACCGGGGCCTAAGCCCCGATCCTCTTGATGCGGATTCCGAGCTTGCGGGCCTTGTCGACGATGTTCTCGGTGATGCCCGAACCGGGCGTGGCAATCAGACCCTGTGGCATGGTTTCGAGCATCTTGTCGTTGCGCTTGAAGGGGGCAGCCTTGCCATGGCTCTTCCAGTCGGGTTTGAACGCCACCTGCGTGACACCACGGGTATCTGCCCAGCGGGCAGCGATCATCTCGGCACCTTTTGGTGTGCCGCCGTGTAAAAGAATCATGTCTGGGTATTTCGCATGGGTGGCATCGAGGACGGACCAGATCAGGTCGTAGGCGTGATAGTCCCCGCCCGAGAAGGCGATCCGCGTGCCTTCGGGGCAGTGAACCTCGGTCTCCTTGCGCCGCTTGGCCGAGAGATAGGCCCGGCTGTCCACCACGGCGGAGGTGAGACCGCGATGCGAGACCTTGGATCCGGTGCGGGGCAGCCAGGGTGAACCGGTGGCGGCCGAGAAGTGGTCCACGGCCAGATCGCGCATCTGCTCGAAAGCGTCGCGATGGTCCCAGAGCTTAAGCCCGATCAACTGGAGGCGTTCCAGTTCAACCGAAGCGACCTCGGAACCGTCCTGGATGGCCAAACTTTCCCGGACCTCGAATTCGTTATCGTCGAGAAGCTTCTGGATATGGGCAAGCCGGCGATGGAAGATCGAGGTGAGGGACCAGAGCATCTCTTCGAGATTGTCTTCCAACTGGCTGCCGGTGAGGAGGCCGATAGTGGTGTCGAAAAGTGTCGCCATGGCGAGCTCGACCTCGTCAGGCTGGGGCAGGGGGCGATGATCGGTCTCGCCGGGTCCTGGTGTTGCGCCATGAAGTGCGAGGTGGTCGAGGATGGCGGAGGTTACGCCGGTTTCCTCGGGGATGTCTGTCTGATGGGGCATTGTCTGGTTCCTCTGATTGATCTGACCCGATTTGGATGGGGCGATAACAGGACCGGCGGCGACCGGGCCGCATCCGTCAGGATCGGAGCGCAGCGGAGAATGCGCCCAGGGCCGGAAAATTGCTCCCGCGAGGAATGAGCCGAAGGCTCAGGGGAATTTTCTGGTGCGGGGCGCATTGCTGTCCGGGCGAGGAGCACTCTGCTCCGACCCGCCGGTCCATCGCTCCTCTTTTCCAAACGGGTTCAGATCGAACCCGCGGAACCTTTGCCCTGTCGGACGTCACTTATGGGGCTGGCGCTCACCCGTCCTCGATCTCCAGACCTTGTACTTTCATGGCCTCAAGCAACGACCGGCGCAGCGCATCTTTGCCAAATGCCCGCAGATCGTCGTTGAAATCGCCCATGTTTGGCACGAGACCACCACAGGCAATACCAAGCGATTCCAGTTGGTTACGCAGTCTCAGTGATGCGGTTCGTCCCGCTTCGTCATTGTCCCGCGCGATCCAGATACGCTTGATCCCCGGCGGCGGGATGAAGAGGCCGAGATGGGTGGCAGTGAGACAGGAGGCGAGGTCAAACTCGGAGAGAGCCGTGCCGACCGAGAGGGTGTTCTCGAGACCTTCACCGACGATGAGATCGCTGCGCGCCTTGCCGGACCAGAAGCGGATGGCATGGCCGTGCAGCTGTCCGAGGATCCGCTTCGGGCTCTCGATCTCGGCCAAACCGCCGGTGGACGGGTCGAGATAGAAGCGTGCGCAGCCGGTGATCTGGCCCCGATTGTCGGTGATCTTCGCGAGCAGGGCAGGGGCCCTTTGCGGCGGATCGGCGTCGTCCTCGCCCTGCCGCAGGAAAACCCGCGGGTGATAACGCAGCGCCGGACCCAGCCGTGTGATCCCGCGCCCCTGCAGATAGGTGGCAGCCAAGGTGCCGAGAACCGGCTTGCCAGCGGCAAAGAGCTTCCGCGCCCGCGCAATGCGTTTGCTAGAGGCAGCATCGGGGCACTCAGCCCTTTGGGTGTCACAAGGTAAGGAAGGGCAGGGGGCCTCGCCGAGAAAGGACCGGGCCTCCCTCAGCGTTTCCTTGAGCGTGACCGAACCAAGCCGTTCATGCATCAGGTCAATCAGATCGCCATACTCACCGGTCGCGAAATCGGTCCAAGATCCGGCTTTGCGCCCACCCTGAGCTTGCAGCCGGATGGCGAGGCTCTGACCCTTTGCGCCCGAAGTGTCGCCAACCTGCCAATAGTTGCCCTGCTTGGACCCCTCGGGGAAATACTGGCGGCAGAAACTCTCGGCGCGGTCTGCAAGATCAGCCGAGAGGTCTGCGATGCTGCGCCGCGCGCTCATGCGGCTGCATCCGCTGCGCTTGCGCCAACCGGATGCGCGGCAAGGACCCGCGCCAGCACCTCGGTGCAATCCACCGGGATGAACACCCGCGTCTTCCACTGGATCACCTCGGTGAAACAGCCCAAGGCCTTCAATGCGGGCAGTGCCGCGCCCGACGCTCCGATCAGCTCGAGCCTCGGCTGTCCCATGACCAGAGAGCGACGCAACTGGTAGCCCCCAAGCAGGCTGAGGGTCGTCTTCGCGTCCATGACCGCGCCGAACACCTCCTGCGGCGTCATCTCAATCTGGCAGTCGAGACCAAGGCGCGCATAGACATTGAGAAGCTGTTCCTGGCTGACCAAGCGGCCGATGGCGCGCTCCCCGTCCTCGGTCTGCAGACGATAGATCCGCATGTTGTCGGCGGGCAGCCGGTCCCAGATCGGCAGGAGGAGGCCGCAGATCAGCGTGATCTTCGATGTAGTGAACTCCGGCACCGCGTCGACCTCGGCCTGCCAGAGCTGCTCGAACATCGCATCATCGATCTCTTCCCAGTGCGACTTCGAGAACTCGGTCAGCGCGAGGATTTCGGTCGCCATGGGCCGCAGGAGCTTCACCCGCAAGATCGGCACGCCATCCTCGTCCATGAAGGCCGGCGCTTTCACCATCAGGGCCGCGCGTTTGGAGGTCTTGTTCCAGCACAGCGTCGCGCCTCTTGTGTCGGCGCAGATGGCTTTGACGCGGGGCAGAGTGAGCGGATCGTTGCGATCGATACGCTCCACGGTCAGCGCAGTTGCCGTCGCGCCCGTCGCCTCATGCTCGAAGATGACCTTGCGATCAACGATCTCAAACTTCTCGGCGCGCAGGGTCTCTAGCCCGACATCGAGGGTGCCTGCCTGACGCGCGTCCTCAATTATCGCCGAAAGAAACCCGCCGAAGGCCTCGAAGATCGCGTCCTGCATGTCGATGCGGAGCGCGAGGCAGCGGTTCAGGAACTGCTGGATCGGCGGCAGGGTTTCCTTCATCGTGCCATCCGCCTCATCGAGCGTCAGCCCGGTCATCTCCTGGAACCTGGAGTAGGAGCAGGCGTCGATCTTGCCCGCGCGCAGCTTGTAGAAGAACTGCCGCAACGCCGCTCGTGCATAAGGGCTCTCGAGGTTGTCCTCGGCGCGGAACATGTTCTGCCCACCCGTCTCGCGTTGCCCCTTGGTGATGGCCCCGAGCGTATCGAGGCGGCGGGCGATGGTGGAGAGGAACCGCTTCTCACCCTTCACGTCTGTGGCAACGGGGCGAAAGAGCGGCGGCTGCGCTTGGTTCGTGCGGTTGGTACGCCCCAGCCCCTGGATCGCATTGTCGGCTTTCCAGCCAGGCTCAAGCAAGTAATGCACCCGGAGGCGCTGGTTCTTTGCACCAAGATCGGCGTGGTAGCTGCGCCCCGTGCCACCGGCGTCAGAAAAGATCAGGATGCGCTTGGCGTCATCCATGAAGGCCTGGGTTTCGCCGAGGTTGGAGGAGGCGGCTCGGTTCTCGACCTTGAGCCGCCCTTCACGCGTCCTCGCGATGCGCCGCTTGCGCCCCGTGACCTCGGCCACCGCATCGCCCCCGAAATGCCACAGGATCTGATCGAGCGCGCCCTGCACCGGGGCAAGGGCACCGAGATGCTCGACAAGCTCATCCCGCCGCCGCTCCGCCTCACGGCAGATAATCGGATTGCCATCACCATCGAGGGCGGGACGCGAGCGTAGGTCGCCGTTCTCGTCGGAGTAGGGCTCGAAGAGCTGCGTCGGGAAGCTGTGCATGAGGTAGTCCATGATGTTCTCGCGCGGCGTAAAATCGACCTGCAGGTCGTCCCACTCCGAGGGCGGGATCTCTTCGAGGCGCCGTTCCATCACCGCCTCGCTGGTCGAGACCACCTGAATCACGGCCGAATGCCCCGCGGCCAGGTCCGCTTCGATCGCATGGATGAGCGAAGGGCATTTCATGGCGGTGATGAGATGATTGAAGAAACGCTGCTTGTTGCTCTCGAAGGCCGAGCGCGCAGCGGATTTCGCCTGGGGGTTCAGCGTACCGGTCTCGGAGGAAATACCCGAGGCCTGAAGGGCGGCCTCCAAGTTGGTGTGGATGATCTGGTAGGCATCGGCATAGCTGTCATAGATCGCGATCTGTGCGGGCGTCAGCTCATGCACCAGCATTTCGTATTCGACCCCGGCATAGGAGAGGGACCGCGCAAGATAGAGCCCGAGCGCCTTCAGATCGCGCGAGATCATCTCCATGGCAGCAATGCCCCCGGCCTCCATCGCGGCAACGAACTCGGCCCGCGTCACGAAAGGGAAATCACCCGTGCCCCAGAGCCCGAGACGGGAGGCATAGGCGAGATTGCCGACCACCGTCGCGCCGGTCGCTGAGACGTAGAGCACCCGGGCATCGGGAACGGCATTTTGCAGCGCGAGGCCAGCAAGGCCTTGTTGGGATGCCTTCTTGTCGCCGCGGTCGGACTTTTCGCCGGCGGCATTCGCCATGGCGTGGCTTTCGTCGAAAGCGATGACCCCGTTGAACCCCTCGCCAAGCCAGGACGTCACCTGATCGAGGCGGGAGGCTTTCCCGTCGCGTTCAGCAGAACGCAGGGTGGCATAGGTGACGAAGAGGATGCCCTCTGGGAGACGGATATCGCTCCCCTGGCGGAATTTCGAGAGCGGCACGATATCGCTTTCACGCCCCCCAAGCGCCATCCAGTCGCGGCGCGCATCCTCGATGAGCTTGTCGCTCTTCGAGACCCAGACCGCGCGGCGTCGTCCTTGCAGCCAATTGTCGAGGATGATGCCCGCGACCTGCCGGCCCTTGCCGCAGCCCGTGCCATCGCCGAGGAACCAGCCCTTGCGCAGGCGAAAGGCGCCTTCGTCCTCCTCCGCCGCTGCCATGAGCTGGCCTTCGATCTCGCCGCGCTTGAACCAGCCCTTGAGATGCGTCTGATGCGCATTGCCCGCGTAGATCACGCTTTCGAGCTGCGGCGCAGAGAGGAGACCGTCTCGAACGAGGGTCTTCGGCAGAACGGGGCGGTAGCTCGGCACGGGCGGCGGCACCGAGGCCATGGCGGCGGATTGCACAAGTGCTGTCGGATGCTCCGCCGCGCCGTCGATCCGGATCGCCTGCAGGTCATAGACCTCGTAGACCGTGTCCTGCAACGTGCCATAGGGTTCGCTCCAGGCTTTTGGCAAGTAGTCGAGCGGGGCCGTCTCGATGTCGTCGAACGGATGCTTCGCGCGTTCCTCGGCGAGCGCACGGGTTTCTTTGCGTGCTGCGTTGCGCAGGGCGTGGAGGTTGGTGCGGGTCGGCTGAGACGGGACCGAAAGGGCCGATGTGGTGGGGCAGGGCGGGGGGCTGCGGCGTTCCGGGCAATGGGCGAGTACTACGGAGAGAAGATCACTCGTGGTCGCGCAGATCGGATGATAGGCGGCGTCAATATCAGCCGGTGCGGTCTCTTCAGCACCAGCCGCGCGCTTATCGATTACCGTCAACCGCGTGTCGATCGTGGTGCCATGCCGTGCGAAGACCTTGCCGTCGATGGGGGCCGAAAACACGACATCGGCGCTCTGGCCGATCCGCTGAAATGTCGACTGGAAGGATTTCAAAGAGGGACGGAAGCTTTCGCCGGTGATGACGACAAGCCGCCCACCAGGCGCGAGGCGTGCCAGGGCGGAAAGCACATGCTGACTGGTCGCTTGCCTAAACCGGCCCTCGACATGGTTGGCAGCGGAAAACGGCGGGTTCATCACCACGACCGAGGGCGTGATCGAGCGATCAAGACGATCGTCGATCGAGGCAGCATCGTGGTCAGATACGGCGGCATCGGGGAACAACTGCCCCAGTAGGGCGCGGCGCGTGTCGGCAAGTTCATTCAGCGCCAACCGTGCACCAGCGATCTTTGCAAAGATGGCCAGCATGCCCGTGCCCGTCGACGGCTCGAGCATCAGGTCGTCGTCCCGAAACCCGGCGGCCTGCGCGACGATGGCCGCGAGGGGCAAAGGCGTGGAAAACTGTTGCAGACGGATACTGTCTTCGGAGCGGCGCGTGTGAGACGGGGCCAGAGCCGTGAAACGTTCGATCATGGTGAGGAAGGCCTGCGGCGACAGTGCCTGACGCTGCATCAGCGCGCCGTAGCGCGAGAGTATAAGGATTTGGGCGACCTCGGCCGCCTCATAGGCGTCTTTCCAGACCCAGGCACCACTTGTGTCACTGGCACCGCAAGCATCTTCCATCGCGGCGCGAAGTGCGGCGGCGTCGATGGACCTGCCTGCCTCGAAAACGGGGACGAGGATTTTCGCAGCCTGCATCAGGTTTTGGGCGAAGCGTGGGGCATCCGGCAGGGCAGGGGCTTCGGGCTCGGTTGCAAGTTGGACGGAATGGGGGTGAGCGTTCATCGGCAATCTCCGGGGTTGAGGGTTGGCCCCGAGCCCCGCGTGCACTCTCTCACCCGGGAGGGGTCACCCCTCCCGCCCTGTCTCTCACTCTTTCATGGCCTCGAAAACTGAAGTCTTGGCAGCGAAAACTTATCCACAAAATCTGGGGATGACGCTGTGGGCGTTGTCGCGCAAACCCATGCCAGGCTGCTGGGACACGGCCGTGCCTGCATTTTGGGCACCTCCAGCGAAACGGACCCGACACACAGCAAGCTCGGGGACCGAATGGTCAACGAGGAGAAATCGCAAGAGCTCAGAATGGGGATCTGCAAATAAAAAGGCGACATCCGGGAGGAGGTGGATGCCGCCGATTATTCCGGATCGGCTCAGGGAGGAGGAGAGAACCGATCACAAGAGCGAACATAGGAGCAATGCTGCAGTCGCACAATGGGCGGGCTATGACTTTTCTGCAATGCAGCAATGCATGTCCGCGATCGGGTGCTGCCCATAGTTCCGGTGTGTGGCGGCGAGTTATTCTATGGATATGCGGTCAATGCACCGGTCGCGGGTGGCGCATGGGGATCGGACCGAGGAACGGCATTCCGCGCCTCCGGCAAACAATGCGTCTCATAGGCGCCAACAAACCCCCAGCAAGCGTCGATCTCCTCGCCACCCTGTTCGACGATGTAACCATAGACACGCCCACCAAGGTAAGAATCGTAGTCGGCGGTCTCACCACGTAAGATGTCTACAGCCTGTTCGCGCAGGGCCTTGGTCACGCGTTTTACACCGAATTCCTTTCGGACCGCTTCGAGCGTCACGTAGACGTAACCGACCTGCCCAGAATCCCACGGGCAGTGGAACCCGACGGTGTTCATCGCGAGACCGGAATGGTCATAGAGAAACACAGGCAGAATGATTGCCTTCCGCTCGGCGCGGTCCCGCAGACGATCCATCGAGAGATCGCTCTGATCCGAGACGCCCGCAAGATCGCGCAGGAACGCCTCAGGGCTGTCGTACTGATGGCTGTCACCCAGCCGATAGCGGCGGTGCCAGCAGATCAGCGTACCGAGGTTGCACCACTCTCGTGGGTCCTCAGCGTCGGGGTCGTGGTAGATCTTGATCGTGTGGCCCTGGTGGACCTCCTCGTAGACGGGATCTTGCATGTCCATGTCCTTTCTCGAAACGCAATCGACCCGCCAAGCCGGTTGTGGCGCAGGCGGGTCGATCTGGATGGGATCAGATGGTTGGTGAGTTTGCCGCCCGGCGGATCAGGCGGCGGCGCGATTCTGGCGATGCTGGACGTGCTCGACAGAGACCTTGAGAAGCCAATCCTCAAAGCCAAGAATGGTCTGGTGACCCGCAACCGCCTGGACCCAGGCCGCACGCGGATCGCTGCCGATCTGCGTCGGGTCGTTGTCGATCCGGCCATTGGCCATCCACGGTTCGGGTTGTATGCGTCCGAGCCAGTCAGCCAGTGACGGGATACGCCCCTGGCAGTCTTCGCGCACATGCTGCTCGCCGATCCAGCGGATCGGAACGACCCGGCCCGCGCTGTTGATCAGGCTGCGACCGAACACCCGCTCGGCATCATAAATCCCGACCGTATGATGTTTTTGGGCTCTGTGAACAAAGAGACCTAGGTGCTCTTTAGATGAGTCAAACCAGTCATGCACATGTTGGTAATCATCTGGAACACCGCCAAATCTACGGGCCGAGCTTTCGGCGTGGTGGAGAGGATGTGCCATGTCAGAGCCCCTCATGTTCTGTGGTGTCGGTCTCGATGAAGCGGTTCGAGTGGCTGACATCGATCTTGTCCGTCTCGAGCGCCCAGGTCAATTCGCCATAGCCGCCCTCGTTGTTTTCGAAGCCAGGGCTCAGCGCATAGGCAAAGTCCCAGCCGAAATCTTCGACCCGTCGCCGCAGCTCTTCTGTCAGGGTAATCGTGTCAGGCGTCACGACGACCTCCTCGACATTGCCGGAATCGCCATAGCCTTCATATTGCACGTCGAGGCCGGTCACGCCGAGGCCGCGCAGTTCGGTGAGAAGCGCCGCGCGGGTCTCGACCCGCTGTTCGGCTGCCCGTCTCTGGGCTTCGAGCATCTGCGCGTAGAAATCATTTGCTTGTGTCATATCTTCGGTCCTTTGGAATTGAGGGAGGGTGAGGGCGACCGTCTTGCAGGCCGCGCCCCGGAGGTTTCCTTTGGGGGGCTTCAGGCCGCAGCGTCGCCGCGTTTCTCAGCCGTCCGGTCAACCAGGTTGAAATACAAATTCTCGGTCGCGCGCTTGAACCCCGGCGGTTTGCGCGGAGCGAGGCAGCGCACCGAGGCGCTGCAGCTCTCGCCGTGCTCCATCGCGAACTGCGTCACTTGGTCGATCAGATCATCCATGCCCGCGGCCTCGATGCGCTTTTCGGGGTAGTTCGCCAGCATCTGGAACTGGGTGACGACGAAGGCGCCATCGCGATGTGCGGGATAGAGGGTGATCTGGTAGTCGAGTGTCTTGGCCATCTCTGGTCTCCTGCGGCAGGCCGGACACGATCATCGCGCCCCTTGGAACCCGCCAGCCCGAAAGGACCGCCCTTTGTGCAAGGGCGATCCGTGGCGATGTCGGTGAAAAAGGGGCGTCAGTATTCCGACGGCAGAAGCAGGGTCAGGACCCGGCGCGTCTGATCAGGATCGGAGGGCTCAGGCGAGCCATAGGTGTAGTCGACGTCGTACAGGTCGATCTTGAACCAGACCTTCGTGCCGTCGAGGTCGATGACGCCCATCTCGTGCCATCCTTGCGGGTCGCTGTCAGCGTTGAACGCGTCAAATGAAGCCACGCTGCGGGTGAGAGCAAGCTGGGCATCGGGCCCAAGCGCTGCAACGCCACGGGTCATCACGAACTGGCCCTGCGGGGCATCGGTGACGAGGATATTGCCAAGGATAGAGCGACGAAAGGCGTCATTCTGCGAAGCGACGAGTGCGGCTTCCTTAACGGGATCGAGGTCAAGTGTGGTGGTCATGGGATATCTCCGGGACGGGCCCGCCGATCCGATATCGGCTGTTGGTAACCCGTCAGCCGGAAAGGGCCGCCCTCGATGTGAGGACGGCCCAAGGCTCATGTCGTGATCAGGTCAGCGTGCGGCTCGTCAAGCCGCATCCTCGCTGAGGAAGGCGGGCAAGGACGACGGTTCATCGCTCTCGGCGTCGCTCAGAGAATCTTCGGCGGACACATCCCCCTCCTCGGTCTCCGGCGCTTCGCCTGCCATGTCGGCAACAGCCTCCGCCGCACCGGCAAACACCATCCCGTCGGGCAGCCAGCGCGTCGTCCTGACAACCGTTGCGGCGTCGAACCCTTCCGTCTCGCCGGCCGTTTCCGCGAAGGCCCGCTCCATCGCGGCCGCGATATCGCCCTTACGCTCGCGATTGCGATCTTCGGCGTAATCGTCGCCAATGAGCTTGCGCGCGGTAGCGACCGCATGCCCCTTGTTGACCCGACCCCAGTAATTCTGAGCAGTCGGGCGCCAGCAGGCCGCCACATCGACGTCAAGACGCGCGCCGATCTCCTCGATGATCGGGGAGGGGCGATTGTCGGAGGAAAGCTGCGGCTTGACTGCCAGACCCGTCGCCCAGGCGAAAAGCGCCTGCTTGGCGGCAATGGGCAGCGCCGACATCGCCCGGAAGTTTTCGGGCTTCTCCAGCGTAATCCAGTCGGTGGCGAGGCCCTGCTCCAGCGCCTCGAGCATCTTCTGGGCAACAGTATCCGAATGCAGCACCTCGCGGTTCTGCGCCTGGAAGGGCCGGATCGAGATATCGAGCGCCTCGTTGTTGTAGGACCGCCCCAGAGCCTGCTCGCAGAGCGCGTAGAGCATCGCATCGAACGCCACCTCGAAATCCGCCGCCAGATGCGCCCGAAGGATATGCTGACGCGTCGCGCGCAGATCGTCGGCGAGGCTCGCCGAAATCCCGTTCGCCTTGCGCAAGGTCGCGGCCGGGTCGGAGGTGGGCACCGGTGTCGAGGAGGTTGGCGGCGTCACGTTCGGGCGGACAGGAGACGGGGCATCACCCGCGTCAGCACTATTTTCGCTCGGGACGACCGCAGCGGGGATATCTTCTGGCCGCACGAGGCCTTTCTCGACACGCAGCGCGCCGTCATGACCGATGGTCAGAACCACGCCCGCGATGGCACGATCTTCGTCCGCGTAAGGCTGCCGTTCGCGTTGCAGGGCCTCGATCTCGCGCAGGCGCGGCTCGATGGCATAATATTCTTCCGTCTCCGCGTCCGTCCAGTCCTCGCCGTCATTCTTCGCCGCCAGTTCTTCCTCGCGCGCAATGAGACGTTCTTCTTCGGTGAGCAGGTCCGGATCGGGGTCGATGTCCTGCGGATAGACCCGCCCGAAGCTGCGAAACGCGCCGTAATCCACCGAGAGATGCACCTCGACCCATTTCCACGTTCCCTCGAAGGTTTTCGCCGCAGCCTGCAGCTTTTCGATGGCGAGACGCTCTAGGAGTTCGGGGTTCTCCATATGGGCGCTGGCGCGGTCGTCGAAGAGATCGCGCAGCAGAACACCACCCGCCGCCTCATAGGCCTCAATGCCGACAAAGCGCCCGATGGCCGAGTTCGCCGAATGGGCGGTCTCGGTAAGATGGCGTTTGATGCTTTGCGGATGGATGTGATAGCCGCCCTTCACTGCGTTCCAGACCGCCAGCTGGCGATCATGGTCGTCGGTCAGTGTGAAAGCCATCACGCATTCAAGGGTCAGATCACCCGCGCGGAACTGCTCGATGATCTCGGGCGCGACACGGGCGAGTTTGAGGCGGCGGCGCACCAGGTCGACGGAGACGCCGAATTTGAGCGCGATCTCGTCTTCGCTGCGGCCCTCGGCGATCATCGCCTCAAAAGCCTCGAACTGGTCGGCGGGGTGCATCGCCGCGCGCTGGAGGTTTTCAGTTGCAGAAGTAAGGATGGCGTTGCGCTTATCATCGACGAGGCAGGGCACGGGGTGATCGGCGGGGATGACGCTGTCCTCAGCGAGCTGCTTCAGCGCCTTGAGGCGACGACCGCCGGCATCGACTGCAAAACGTGTCTCTGACAGCGCATGAACCACCAGATTCTGTTTAATTCCGGTCTCGCGGATACTGACGAGGAGCTCAGCATCGTCGCTGGCGCTGGCCGCAACTTTTCGAACGTTGAGCGGGCTCGGCTCCAACTGGTCGAGCGGGATCATCCGGATGTCGGTCCCGCCGCCAGGCACGGACAACTCAGTGGCTTCGGTTTTCTTCGCAGTGGCGGGTTTCGGGCGGGTTGTGGTCTTGGCCATGGTCAGGGTCCTTGTCACGCCGGACCCGGAAGAGCCTCTCTCTATCCTTTCAAGCCCGGCACCCGGGCTTCCCTTTCTCTGGCTTTTTCTTGTGTTCCCTTACATGAGATCGTTTTGCACAGGCTTTGCTGTCTCCAAAGCCTACAGGCCTAGCTCACTGTTTGATTTTCCGAACCCACTTCCGCGAGCAAAATCTGCCGAATTGAGCTTTCAATTTTGACTTTACCAAATGTTGAAGCATCTCGGAAAACTGACTTCGTTTCGCATTCGAAGCAAATCAAGTCATGCTGACGGCCGACAACTTTTAGACCAACTGAACTTTCCCCGACATGGACCACATAGACCTCGCATGCTAGGTTCGCGCCTGCTTTCACCGGCGCATGGAATTGTAGGTCCATAGAGACAAAAGGCATGGCCGTGTTTCTTTCCGTGAGTAGAAAAAGCCAGCCCCGGCCTGAAAGCAAATCGTCCCAGAAAGTCTCGATCGCTTCCAGCGCGAAATTCGTAATCCGGCCAGTAAAGGCGATTCCCAGCTGGTCACAGTCGCCAAAGAAAATCCTGCGTTCGAAGGCAAATCGTGGTTTAAATTCTGTTTCTGGTACATTCATTGCAGCGTTACGGGCTCAACATTTCTTTGTCTCTGGTGCGTGACAGCGATAGGAAGGAATAGTTTTCCGGTCATTATGCCATGCGCCGGAATTCGGCGGGGGTCGCGCCTGTCATTTTTCGAAAAGTTCGACTAAAATGACTCTGATCTGCAAAACCGCAGTCAAGCGCGACCACTTTCAGGGGGGCATTACCCTTTCTCAGCATCTCCTGGGCCTTCGATATTCGCTTGCGCAAAACATATGCATACGGTGCCAACCCAAACTCCGCCTTGAACTGACGCGAAAAGTGAAACTGGCTGAAACCGATAGATGCGGCCATGTCTTCCAGACTGAGGTTTTCACCTAAGCAGCTTTCAACGAGATCGATGATTCTCTGCCTTTGAGCAGGGCTGAAGTTCGAGTTTGCGTCGCTGGTCAAAGAGACCTTGGCGTACTGACGCAGAAGGTGAACGGCGATCTGGATGCGCAGGGCGTCGATGATCAATCTCTGGCCGATTCCACCGTTCTTTAGCTCATTCTCTAGCAATTGGATGCAGTTCAGGATACAGGGGTCCTTCGCAGACAGACAATCATTGATCTCAATGGACTTCGGGTCACGATCAAAGACCGAAAGGGCCGTGTTTTCGAGTTCACTGTGACTGAGATAGACGTGTCTAACCGTGATAGGCTCGGACCAACTCCAAGTGGATTCCTCTGCACGCGTGAGCAAGGAAATCCTACCTTTCTCTACGCGCGCGCTTTGCCATGGGCCGCCACTCGTGCGGCGCATAGTGGTTGGCGCGCCATCATATGCAACAATCATATAGTCGCGCATGGGGGGAATTGCCGCGTCTTGTCGCTCATAACGATAGCCCTTCAGGGTAATGCCGTTCCAGTTGCACCCGGAACTGTCCAACGTAGTCGTGCCGGGAATCCATTCGGGTATCCGGTCCGGTGATATGAGCAGTCTTTCCATCTTGGCCTCCCTGAACTTTTTCACGATCGTCCGCTTGAGCTGAAATTTCGGCTTAGGTCGTCTCGCGCATCCGCGGTTCTTCTCGAACGATATTCGCTTGAGTCAATCTATCGATTTCAGCTTCTGTCAGTCCAGCCTCGCTAAGCAACTCCCTACTATGCTGCCCGAAGCGAGGCGGTGCCGCGCGAACCGCTCCGGGGGTACGCGACAAGCGTGCTGGCACGCCGGTGCCGCGGTAGGTGCCAACTGATACCACCATGCCGCGATGTCGGGTGTGTGGATGCTCCAACGCTTCATTCACATTCCGAACGACTCCGGCGGGAATCCCAGCTTTCAAAAGCACCGGCTCAAGTTTGAAGGCGTCATGTTGCACCAGGCACTCTGACAAGACCTCTGTCATCTCTGACCGATGCGCAAGACGCGCGGCATTGTCGGCAAATCGTGGATCGCAGGGCACCTCAGGTAGGCCAAGCACGTCACAGAGTTTTGCGAACTGACCATTGTTACCGATAGCCAGATAGAGTTTGCCATTACTTGTTTCGAACATGTCGTATGGTACGATATTTGGATGCCCATTGCCGGTCGCCATTGGTATCTGTCCGGACATGAGGGAATTAGCCGCTTGGGGATGCATCATGCTGATCGCGCAATCATATAGCGGCACTTCGATGGCTTGGCCCAATCCGGACCGGCCCCGTTCCAAAAGTGCGGCGAGAATAGCGTTACAGGCGATCAGACCGGTGCCGATGTCCACGATGGGCGTACCCATGCGTGTCGGGCCTTCGGAGGGATTGCCGTTGATGCTCATGAGGCCCGTCATAGCTTGTACCACGGCGTCATAGCCGGGAAAACCGCCAAGTGGGCCATCGGAACCAAATCCAGTCACATGGCAGAGTACCAGTCTAGGAAAACGTGCCCTGAGAACATCAGCATAACCAAGCCCCCATTTTTCAAGAGTACCAGACTTAAAATTGTGAACTAAAACATCCGCATCCTGAAGAAACCGCAAAATCAGGTCGCGCCCTTCCGGTTGCTGCAGATCGATAGCGATGGACCGCTTGTTGCGGTTGGCGCCAGAGAAATAAGCGCTGAGTTCATCATTGAAAGGCGGGCCCCAACTGCGGGTCTCGTCGCCCAGAGGCGGCTCCACCTTGATGACCTCAGCGCCATGATCCGCAAGCATTTGGGTGCAGTAAGGCCCGCCCAGCACGCGGCTGAGGTCGACCACCTTGATCCCGTCCAATGAGCCAGCCATCAAAGCGCCTCCTGATAGAGGCGCGACACATCTTCGGCTGTCATGTCGCGCGGGTTGGTCTCCAGCAATCGCGTGATACCGGTCACGACCTCATTAGCCATTCCGGGAATGGCTGCCTCGGTCACTCCGACACCAGAAAGTCGAGACTCAAGTCCGCTTTCGACTAGCATCCGTTCCATCTCGTCGATCAGGCCATGGGCCGCAGCCGCATCAGAGTTGAAAGGCCGCGAGGGCAGTAGTAACCGCGATAGACGAGCATATTCAGCTTCTGCAACGGGCATGTTGAACCTCATCACTGGTCCTGCGACCAGAGCGTTTGCGTGCCCGTGAGGAACCTTGAAACCTGTTCCAAGTGGGTATGACAAGGCATGAATCGCCCCCACGCTGGCATTAATGAAGGCCATCCCAGCCAGTGTCGCCCCCAACAGCATGGCCTCTCGCGCTGACAGGTCCGAAGGCGTTTCCATGACGATTGGTAAGTTCTGACCGAGAAGCACCAGCGCTTTGTCCGCCATTCCATCGGAAATGGGATTCTTTCTGGTGCGACTGGTTACTGCCTCAATGGCGTGAACCATTGCGTCTAACGCCGTGGCCGCTGTGATGTGACGAGGCATTCCCAATGTTAGCTTTGCATCTAGCAAGGCAACGTCAGGCAGAAGCTGCGGTGCATATACCGCTTTTTTTTCGTGGCTTTCCGAAGTCAGCACGGACACCCATGTTACCTCTGATCCGGTCCCTGCCGTGGTTGGCACCTGGATCAGTGGCAAGCGTTTATCGGTGACCTGATTAATCCCGATCATGTCCGTAATCGGTTGATCGTTGGCTACCGCCGCTGCGATGACCTTGGCAGTGTCCAGTGAACTGCCGCCGCCAAGTCCGATGATTCCGTCAGCACCAAAGGCCCGCGCGACCTCTACCGCGGCCTCGACGACAGCGATCGGGGGGTCCGCTTCGACTTTATGAAAAATCTCAACCTCGATGCCAGCAGCCCTAAGTGAGGCGGCTGCCTCGTCCGCAAAACCACAGGCCAATATGCCCGGGTCCGTCACGACCAGCGCACGGGTGCAAGACAAATCTTGCATCAGGCTGCCGATCCGGCCAAGCCCACCGCTCTCGCAGACGATCCTCGGGGTGGAAAGGAAATTGAAGTCCATAGTTTGTCTTCGCTCCTGTTAAGCTGCTGCAGTGCGGATCATATTCCGCGCGATCAGTATTTGCTGAATCTGGGTTGTCCCCTCGTAGATGCGGAAGAGACGCACATCGCGATAGAAGCGCTCGACCGCATATTCGGCCATGTATCCTGCACCGCCGTGGATTTGCACTGCGCGATCGGCCACTCGACCTACCATCTCACTGGCAAACATCTTGCAGCAGGCAGCATCAGTCGACACGTTCTGACCAGCGTCCTTGCGGCGTGCTGTTTCTTCGATCATGCAACGCGCTGCGAAGGCCTCGGCGCGACTGTCAGCCAGCATGGCTTGGATCAGTTGCTTTTCAGCGATGGGTTCACCGAATTGTTTGCGTTCCATCGCATAGGATAGGCTGTCACGGATCAGCCGTTCGGCGGCGCCCACACAGACGGCAGAAATATGCAGTCGGCCCCGGTCAAGGACTTTCATTGCTGTCTTAAAGCCCTTGTTCAGACGGTCCGGCCCGCCGATAATGTTCGCGGCAGGCACGCGGACATTGTCAAGGATGACGTCGCATGTGTGCGAGCCCTTCTGCCCCATCTTCCTGTCAGGCTGGCCAAGCGTTATGCCTGGCGTCCCTGCCTCGACGAGAAAGGCGCTTACGCCGGCAGAACCTTCCGCCTCTGGATTGGTCCGGGCAAAAACCGTGAATAGATCGGCACGCGGTGCATTGGTAATGTAGCGTTTCGTGCCGTTCAGAAGGAAATCGTTACCGTCACGCCGCGCCGTAGTGCGCAGACTGCCAGCATCCGACCCAGCATCTGGCTCGGTTAGGGCGAAGGATGCGATCATATCTCCGGACGCGAGAGCTGGTAGATACTGCGCCTTCTGCTCGTCGGTTCCATCGATGATGATTCCCTGAGAGCCGATCCCGTTGTTGGTGCCAACTAGCGACCGGAACGCAGGCGAAGCCTGGCCAAGAACGAAAGCGGCTTGCACTTCCTCTATCATCGACAAGCCGAGCCCGCCGAAATCTTCCGGGATCGACATGCCGAAAAGGCCCATCATGCGGATTTCATCGACCAGCATCGGCGGAATCACATCCTCGTCGGCGACGCGATCCTCGTAAGGGATTAGTCGCTCTTTCACGAAGCGGTCGAGCGCGTCGAGAAACTGGGAAAGGGTATCTTTATCAAGGGCCATGATGCTCTCTATTGTTCAGGGTGCGACCGCCGCAACGCGGCGGACAAGATCGACAAGGCGGTGCGCGACGTCGCTTTCGATCCAGTCGCGCGTAAGGGTTTGCGAAGGGCCACCGCAGTTGAAGGCAATAATGGGTGAGCCGTCCTTCGGCACGAAGGGCACCGCTACAGCGTTCACATCACGTTTCCACTCCGTGAAGGACGTGCAGTAACCGTGCTGTTGGTAGTCTGCGATAGCTGCTTCGATTCCGGGCTGCACATTCGGCCAGTTGTCGCCTTCATGTTCCTCCACAAGGGCCAGAATTCTGGCCCGCTCATCCGGGTCGTGCGCCGCTATGCAGGCGCGACCAACCGCGGTCGTGGCCAGTTTAATATGGGCACCAACCTCGATCGCCAGCGTGACGGCATTAGTGCCCTTGCACCGCTCCAGATAGACCATCGATAGCCGGTCACGACTGGCCATGGCCACCGGCATGCCTGTGTAATCAGCCAGCTCCTGCATAAAGGGCTTCGCCAGTTGCCGCAGCGGAATCCCTGCAAGGCAGGAGAAACCCAACGAAAGCACTGGAGGGGCCAGTCGATAACGTGCTGTATCCGGGTCGTAGCTGAGGTATTCCAGCTTGTTCAGTGTATAGGCCAGCCGGGAGACCGTCGATCTGCTCAGGCCAGTGCGCTCGGCCAACTCACCATTCCCCAGAGCTTCCCCTTCCCGCCGAAAGGCCCGCAACAGCTCCAAGCCGCGCGCCAACGCCGTGACAAAATCGCGGTCCTGTCTCTCGGCGTCCTTGGTGCGGTCTTTCCTTGGTCTCACGACATCCCTCCTCGGGAAGAATTATGCGTCTTGAAACACATCTAAACGATCGATAACGTCCGCGTCAATACTGTGGTAAACTTTTCCGCTATGCGGAAAACTAAAGTCGTCCATCTGGTCCCCTTCGTGCCGGATCCTGCGGATGACACAACTGAGCGAGGGCATAACGCCATGAAAGAAATGAATTATCCGACCATCCAGCACCTCATCGGACGGGACTGGATCGCTTCTCCCACGCCGGAGGATCGTGCAGTCATAAACCCTGCAAACGGGCAAACTATCGGACAGATTCCGCAGGCTAGCGCCGCAGATCTGGACCATGCGGTTCACTCGGCCGAATCAGCTTTTCGCCGATGGAAAAACAGCTCTCCCATGGAACGAAGTGCAATTTTGCGACGGTTTGCCGACCTGCTGCGCCAAAATGACAGACTGATCGCTGGCTGGATCACTCTCGATGAAGGCAAGCCGCTGGCTGAGGCCTTGGCTGAGGTCCGCGCCTCAGCTGACCACGTCGACTGGCACGCCGAGGAATGTCGGCGCATTTATGGGCGCATCATTCCATCGCGCAGCCCGGGGGTACAGCAGCTTGTCGTGCGCGAACCGATAGGCGTCTGCCTTGCCATCACGCCTTGGAATTTTCCGCTGAGCCAAGCGGTACGCAAGGTCGCGGCGGCGCTTGCGTCAGGTTGCACGATGATCTTGAAAGCCCCGGCAGAGGCTCCGGCGGGCTGCATGGCAATTGCGCGCTATCTGCTGGATGCAGGCTTGCCCGAAGGCTGTCTGAACCTTGTCTGGGGTAATGCGGCCTTCATTTCGGAAACTCTTATTGCGCGCCCCGAGGTGCGCAAGATCACCTTCACCGGTTCGGTCGAGGTGGGCAAGCATCTGGCAGAATTGGCTGGCCGCCACATGAAGCGGGCGACGATGGAACTCGGCGGTCACGCGCCCGTATTGGTGTTCGACGACGCCGATGCCACGGCCGCGGCGCGCGCCTTGGCGGGCAACAAGCTGCGCAATGCAGGCCAGGTGTGCATCGCCCCAACCCGGTTTTACGTACAACAAGGCATCTACGACCGATTTCTGTCCGAGCTAGTTTCAGCATTTGAGAGCGTAAAGGTGGGCGATGGTTTAACCGAGGGCACACAGATGGGGCCATTGTGTCATCGCGGACGCGTGAATGCGATGGAAAAGCTCGTCGAGGATGCCCGCGAAAACGGCGCACGGGTGTTGACGGGAGGCAAAAGGCTTGGAAATCATGGTAACTTCTATGCCCCGACAATCGTCGATACGCCCAACGACGACATTGACTTGATGCGCGAAGAACCCTTCGGCCCGATTGCTGTCGTCTCGTCTTTTCGTGACATAGAGGACGGACTGTCGCGGGCCAACGGGCTACCCTTCGGGCTGGCGTCCTATGTCTTTACCAATTCGTTAGAGCGTGCAGATAAAGCAGCTGCGGGTTTGCAGGCAGGTATGGTAAGCATCAACCAGTTCGGCCTCGCTCTGCCCGAGACTCCGTTTGGAGGCGTGAGAGACAGCGGCTATGGGACTGAAGGCGGGACGGAAACCTTCGAAGGCTATCTCATTACCAAATTTATCTCGCGCAATCGCGCGCCAGTGCTGTGAGGATGCCCATGCCTGTTGAATTAAGCTTCTCAAATGACGCAGCAATTCTGACCATAGACAATTCGCCGCTTAACCTAATCAACGCGGAGGTTCGGGCTGGAATACAACACTGTATCTTCAAAGTCCTCGAAACTGGGGCTACCAGGCTGATTATCACCGGCACAGGAACGACCTTCGTCGCGGGCGCGGATGCGAAGGAATTCGGTAAGTTGCCTGTTGATCCACAACTAAATGATGTGCTGATGCAACTTGCACACCTCCCGATTCCTACTATCGCAGCAATCAACGGGGCTGCGCTTGGTGGGGGACTAGAGATTGCTCTGGCTTGCTGCTATCGCATCGCCTCAACTTCTGCCAAACTGGGCTTGCCAGAGGTAAACTTGGGGATCGTGCCTGGCGCAGGGGGAACCCAAAGACTGCCGCGACTTATCGGTATTGAAGCTGCGCTTGACATGATTGTCACCGGGAAGGCTGTTTCCGCCGAGCAGGCACTGAAAATGGGACTGATCCAGCTGCTAGCCGATGACCCGCTTGGCGCGGCCATAGCTCTCGATGACGATGTACTTGAGGCGGCACAGGCACCCGACAATCTTCCTTCACCAAAGCCAAACCACGTCGCAGCGGAAGTCGCCCGAGCGCATGTAGCGCGGCGTATGCCTGGCCAGAATGCCCCGCAGGTTGCGGTGAACCTAGTCGCGACCAGTGCGACGACGCCGCTGCACGACGCACTAGCCAGCGAGCGCTCTGCGTTTTTGGACCTTCGTACCTCGGATCAGGCGCGGGCCCTTAGGCACGTTTTCTTCACCGAGCGTACCGCAACCAACAAGGGGCGCGCCTACCCCCGACCTTCCCGAGATGCTGAAACCGCCATCGTGGTCGGTGGTGGCAATATGGGCGCAGCTATTGCGTACACGCTGGCGACCGCAGGGATCTCGGTGACTGTCGTCGAACGTAGTGCCTCGTCCGCCGAGTGGGCCAGTAAAAACCTGCAAAAGCTGATTGATCAGGGTATCAGTCGCGGTATTCTGTCCGTCGATGCGGCAAAGACGGTTGAAGACCGGCTGGTTACGGTCTCAGGCTATGACGCTCTGCCACCAACCGATCTAGCAATCGAGGCGGCCTTCGAGGATTTTGCGGTTAAGACCGCGATCCTGACCGAACTCGAAGGCGCACTGCCACCCGAGACCATCATTGCCACAAACACATCCTATCTCGATGTAAATCGGCTCTCTGATGGGTTGAAACACCCGGCACGCTTTGTAGGGATGCATTTCTTCAGTCCTGCGCATATTATGAAACTTCTGGAAGTCGTCAGGAGCGACCGAACGTCAGACGGAACATTAGGTGCAGCACTTGTGCTGGCGCACAGGCTTGGTAAAATCCCGGTACTGTCTGGTGTTTGCGATGGCTTCATCGGAAACCGAATTTTGTCGAGCTACCGTCGCGCCGCTAATCGCCTTCTGGTGGAGGGGGCTAATGTCGACGAGATCGACGCGGCTATGCGCGGATTCGGTATGGCGATGGGTCCATATGCTGCACAGGACATGTCGGGGCTGGACATCGCCTACGCGAATATCCGTCGCAAGGCAGTTGCCGAAGGGAACTGCTGTGGTCACGTGCCCTTGGTCGAGCGGCTGGTCGAAAAGCACAAACGCCTAGGACGCAAATCGGGCGCCGGATGGTACGACTATGGGCCAGACGGCAAACCCTCACATTCGGAGCTGGTCGCTAGCGAAATACTCCGTGTCTCAGAAGAAATGAACTTCACTCGCCGCGAGTTCTCAGCTGACGAAATCGTAGAAAGGCTCTTGCTCACAATGGTGGCGGAAGCCTGCGATATCCTTGACGAAGGCGTAGCAGAAAAACCGCAAGACATCGACCTAGTAATGATTCACGGCTACGGATTTCCCCGCTGGCGGGGAGGCCTGATGCACCACGCCAAAAATATCGGCAAGGATCGGTTGACCGCGCTGTTTAGCGCGCTTGTCAAAGAGGACCCTTGCGACTGGAGGGTGCCTCGTTATTTAGAAAGGGTTTTCGCGACCTGACGGTCAAAGTCCCGCGCCATAAGGCGCTGCCCCAGCAACTTAACACAGTGCATCTTCGTCTCGACGCGGCTTAGGCGGTGATGGTCTTCCAAGACTTTGCGTTCTTACCTGGTGGGATAACGGCGTGGACGCCACGGTCCGCAATCGCGTCCTGGCATTTTCGTGTGTCATACGCACCGTCAGCCGTGACACTGCTGGTCTGCCGGGATCTGTTCAAGAAGGTTGGGTAACACTGGAGCGTCACCGATGTGGCTCCCGGTGATCTGAACAGCGCGCACTTCCAACGTTTGCTCGTCGATCCCGAGGTGGATCTTGCGCCAGACCCGTCGCTTGGGGCCGCCATGCTTGCGGGCATGCCACTCACCTTCAAGCTTGATCCCCGTGCTGTCCACCAACAAGTGCAACGGCCCTTTGGAGCCGCGATACGGGATGTTCACGGCCAGGGTCTTCTGGCGCCGGGACAGGGTGCTGAAGTCGAGCACCGTCCAGTCGAGACCGATCAGCCGCAACAGGCTCTCGACGAACCCGGTCGCCTGTCGCAAGGCCATGCCGAACAGGACCTTCATCGAAAGACAGGTCTGGGTCGCGGCGTCGCTGTAACTCTTCTGCCTGTCGGCACGGCCTCCCAGCTCATCTCGGGGTCAAACCAGATCGTCAGCGAGCCACGGCGCTTGAGCGCTTCGTTATAAGCGGGCCAGTTCATGGTCTTGTATGTCGGGGTTGTCGGTCTGCTCATGCACCTCAGCTACCACGCTGGATTCATAAGATGAGTCCGACACGGGATTTGTGCATGCATGCCCCCATTGGTGCAAGTGATTTTTTGAACGGCGCGAGCGTGTGATCGGGTGCGGTCATGTATCAGGCCTCTGTGTGCGGCGCTGATGTAACCGCGGGCCGGTATGGCGATGCGCGGACCAGAGGCATATCAACAAACCGAGCTCGGTGGCTCCTGCACAAATGCTGCTTTCTCTGACCCGGATCTGATCGATCCTTTGCCCTTACTTTTCAGTGACCTCCTCACACTCCCAACTTACCGGGACGTCGTGGCATGCCGTCTTCGCTATGCCATCGCCGCCACCGGATTCCGGTAATCCTCTTGTTTCATTATGATGGCCCAGAGGCCACGCGCCATCTTGTTGGCCAGCGCAATCGCGGCGACCCATGCGCGGCTTGCGGGTTAGTAGGCGTTTCAGCCAGCCATTATTCGGTGTGTCAAACCGCTCGACAGCCTGGAGGACAGCCATAGCGCCAGAGACCAAGAGTGTCCGGAGTCGCGCTGTCGCATCTTCGAGGTCTTCCCGAGCCGGGCTTTGCCGCCCGTCGAGTGCTGCTTCGGCACAAGCCCAAGCCAGGCGGCAAAATCGCACCCGCGCCGGAAGGTGGCCAGGTCACGGGCAAATGTCTCGATCGCAAGCGCCGTGACAGGAACCACGCCCGGCATGGTTTGTGTTCGGCGCACCAAGTCGGCTTTCTTGGCGGCACATCGCATCTTCGCGTCAAGCTCTGCAACACGCGTATTCAGCCCCTCAATCTGCCCCAGATACATCCGGCCGAGGTCACGAACCTCAGCATGCAGCGCGGTGTCATCACCTGCGATTGCGTCCGCGAGTCGCTTGAGATGGGCAGGCCCGCGGGCCGCGACCAATCCGTGTTCGGCGAGGTGGCCGCGTAAAGCGTTGATCATCTGGGGGCGCTGGCCGACAAACATCTGCCGCGTGCGAAACAGCATGGCACGGGCCTGCTGATCTTCCGTCTTCACTGCGAAAAAGCGCATGGTTGGACGCAATGCAGCCTCCAAGATGGCCTCTGCATCGGTCGCATCATTCTTCTGGCGTTTGACGAACGGCTTCACATAGACCGGCGGTATCAACCGCACGTCGCACCCCAGCTTCTCAAATTCGCGGCCCCAGCCATACGCCGTGGCCACGCCTCCATGGCGATCATGCATTTGGGTTGCTGTGCCACGAACGCGAGAAACTGGCCTCGTGAAAGCTTTTTGCGAAACGCGACTGACCCATCATTGTACGCACCATGCAACTGGATAACGCGCTTTGCCAAGTCGACACCGATAATTTTAATTTCGGACATAGATGCTCCTTCCTTCTGTGATGGCTTTTAACGCTCATCATAGTGGCACATTGCGATGCCGTCGGGAGGGGGTATCCACGCCATCAACAGAGCCTAGTAACGGGCATATCTGCCTCACGACAGGCTGAGCACGATCATACTATTTCCAAAGCAGGATTGTTCAATACATGGCGCATTTTTCGCCCTTACTCTGAGATAATTGGCGTATGCCGTTGACCGTTTGACGTCTTCGAGATTGCCGACGTCAGTTGGTGGCTTTGCCAAATGTTATGCTTGGGAGGATAAACATGGAAATCAGTAGAGAAGCGGATACGCTGCGGGCGCTTTATCAGAATTGGACCGATCAGATGGTCGAGAACCCAGACCTGACGATCGCGAACCTGCGCAGCATGTTCGATGAATGGGGGCAGCCCGCACTAGAGCCGGAAAACGTTAGCTACAAAAGCGATCATGTCGGAGGAGTTGAGGCTATCTGGGCCCTACCAGCCGGGGCAGATACCTCGCGTGTAATTGTTTACACTCATGGTGGCGGCTTTGCCGTCGGCTCAGCCGATAGTCATCGAAAAATGGCAGGGCACCTCGCTAAGGTGCTTGGGGTTACGTCGGTGATCCTGCACTATCGGCGCGCACCCGAGCACCCATTTCCGGCGCAGATCGAAGATGCAGTAGCCGCATACAAAGCGCTGCTGGATAAGGGTTTCAAGGCAAGAAATATTCTGACGGCTGGCGACAGTGCTGGCGGCAATCTTGCCATCGCCAGCGTGCTGAAGTTACGCGAACTTGGGTTGCCACTGCCCGGAGCGGTCATCGCCTATTCGCCCTGGCTCGACATGGCGATGCGCGGGGAAACACTGGAAACCAACGCGGAAACCGATGCGCTAGTCGGCAAACCGATCCTCGAAGCGATGGCGGGGATGTTCCTCGGTGAAGGCACGGATCCGCTTAATCCGTTGGCCAACCCGCTGGAGAACGATTTCACCGGTTACCCGCCGCTCTATATCAATGCCGGAGGGGCCGAGACGCTTAAGAGCGATGCCGAACGGTTGCACGAAAAGGCCAAGGCACAGGGCGTAAACGTGACCCTGTCTATCGTCGAAGGCATGCAGCATGTCTTTCCCGCGCTTTCGGGACGCGCGCCCGAGGCAAACGAGGAACTTGGTCGCATCGCCGCATGGTATCGGGCCCTCTGAGACCTGTACTCGCACTGCATTGCGGTGCGGTGCGAGACAAACCCCTACGAAACATTCATCTAGCATCTCACCCGCAATCTGCGGGGCGGAGCGGTCTTACTCTGGGAGGAGTGATATGAACATTCAGACTGAGAATACTAAAACGGTCGGAGCGGATTTTGACGCAGTCGTCATTGGCGCGGGCTTCGGCGGGCTTTACGCTGTCCACAAACTTCGCAACGAGCAGGGACTGAACGTCCGGGGCTATGACAGCGCCAGTGACGTTGGCGGCACCTGGTGGTGGAACCGATATCCCGGTGCGCTGTCAGACACGGAAAGCTATGTCTATCGCTATTCTTTTGACAAAGAGTTGCTTCGAAAAGGCCGCTGGAAAACCCGGTATCTGACCCAGCCCGAGATCCTCGAATACATGAACGAGGTAGCGGATCATCTCGATCTTCGACGCAGCTACAAGTTCGACACCAAAGTGGATGGCGCGCACTATAATGAAAAAACCGGTCTCTGGAACGTGATCACTGATAGTGGTGAGACAGTTACCGCAAAATACCTTGTCACTGGCCTCGGTCTCTTGTCCGCAACGAATGTTCCAAAATTCAAGGGCATCGATGATTTCAAAGGCCGTATCTTACACACAGGTGCCTGGCCCGAGGGAGTGGACTTGAGCAACAAACGCGTGGGCATTATCGGCACCGGCTCGACGGGTGTTCAGGTTATCACTGCAACGGCACCAATTGCAAAACACCTGACTGTTTTTCAGCGCTCTGCACAATATGTCGTGCCGATTGGGAACACCCCGCAAGACGATGCTACCATCGCCGAGCAAAAGGCGAACTACGATAATATCTGGAATCAAGTGAAGAATTCTGTTGTGGCCTTCGGCTTCGAAGAAAGCGCCGAACCCGCCGAAACCGCCTCGCCCGAGGAACGGGAGCGGGTCTTCGAAGCCGCCTGGCAGCGCGGCGGTGGTTTCTATTTCATGTTTGGCACCTTTTGCGATATTGCGACCAGCCAAGTGGCCAATGATGCGGCCGCTGACTTCATCAAGGGCAAGATCAAGAAAATCGTGAAGGACCCCAAGGTCGCAGAGAAACTGACGCCGAAGGACCTTTACGCCAAGCGCCCGCTTTGCGGAAACAACTATTACGAGGTCTACAACCGAGACAACGTGACCCTCGCCGACGTGAAGGCCGATCCGATCGCAGAGTTCACTCCGAACGGCATTCGTCTCGAAAGCGGCGAGGAGCATGAGCTTGACATCGTAATCTTTGCCACTGGTTTCGATGCGGTCGACGGCAATTACGTCAAAATGGACCTCCGCGGACGCGGAGGCGTGACCATGCGCGACACTTGGAAGGAAGGCCCACTCGGTTACCTCGGCATGATGGAGGTAGACTTCCCTAACTTCTTCATGATCCTTGGCCCTAATGGCCCCTTCACTAACCTGCCCCCCAGCATTGAGACGCAAGTTGAATGGATCGCTGACACGATTTGCGCAATGGAAGAAGAGGGGGTTCAAAGTGTGGAGCCAACCGTGGAGGCGCGCGACGCTTGGGTTGGCACCTGCCGTGAAATCGCCGACATGACACTCTTCCCCAAAGCTGAAAGCTGGATCTTCGGCGCAAATATCCCCGGAAAGAAGAATGCGGTGATGTTCTACATGGCCGGGATTGGCAATTATCGCAATGCCATTAGTGCGGTTAAGGAGGAAGGTTATACATCCCTGATCCGCGACCGCACTGCCGAGAAGGTGTAAAGAATTCCGTCGGGCATTAAGAAAACCCGGCGGAAACAATTAAATTTGTTCATGAACACTCAGGAGAGAACTATGGGACGGGTATCCGGAAAAGTCGCACTGGTAACAGGTGGCGCCATGGGCATGGGAAAAGCCCATTGTGAAACGCTGGCACGTGAAGGCGCGCATGTATTTGTAACCGACCGTGATACGGAAGCGGGTGAAAGCGTAGTAAAAGGTATCATTGGAGCCGGAGGGAAGGCGGAATTCATTCAGCATGACGTGACGCTTGAAGAAGATTGGAAGAATGTCATCTCCACGGTGCAATCAAGTGCTGGTCGACTTGATGTGCTAGTGAACAACGCTGGCATTCTCATTCTGAAGCCGCTCCACGAAACCTCGCCTGACGAATTTGACATGACGATCAACGTCAATGTACGCGGTGTTTATCTCGGTATCCGAGCCGCGGTTCCATTGATGAAAGAGACCGAAAAAGCATCAATTATCAATATTTCTTCAATCTATGGGATTGTTGGTGCCGCTTCGGCGGGAGCCTACATTGGATCCAAAGGCGCCGTACGGATGTTGACCAAATCCTGCGCAGTCGACCTGGCCGAAAGTGGCATACGTGTCAATTCGATCCATCCCGGTGTCATCGATACTCCCATGACAAAAGATCTGCTACACGCCGACGAAGAGACCCGGCAGGCAATTCTGGGGGCCACGCTGCTCAAGCGGCCAAGCAAACCTGAAGAGGTTTCGAATGCGGTCCTGTTCCTCGCATCGGATGAGTCATCGTTCGTTCACGGAGCAGAGATTGTAGTAGATGGCGGTTATACTGCGAATTGACAGAGACACATCCCAAGTAACGGCCTGGAACCCGGGCCGTTACTGCCATTGCAAATTTCCAAGACGATAAACGCCAATGAAAATAATTGCACCTATAAAACACCTAATTGATTACAACGTGAAGGTTCGCGTTAAGGCGGACGGTAGCGGAGTTGGTCTCGCGAATGTGAAGATGTCGATGAACCCGTTCGACGAGATTGCGGTTGAAGAGGCGATCCGTCTGAAGGAAGCGGGCAAGGCGGACGAGCTTGTCGTCGTGTCGATCGGCGTGAAACAGGCGCAGGAAACGCTGCGCACGGCGCTGGCGATGGGCGCGGACCGGGCGATCCTCGTCGTGGCCGCCGACGACGTGCACCAAGATATCGAGCCGCTGGCGGTGGCCAAGATCCTAAAGGCCGTGATCGACGCCGAGGCGCCGGGCCTGGTGATCGCGGGCAAACAGGCGATCGACAACGACATGAACGCGACCGGCCAGATGCTGGCGGCGCTGCTGGGCTGGGGTCAGGCGACCTATGCCTCTGAGGTTGCGATCGAGGGCGAGCATGCCGTCGTGACCCGCGAAGTGGACGGCGGTCTGCAGACCATCAAGGTGAAGCTGCCGGCGATCGTCACCGCCGACCTGCGCCTGAACGAGCCGCGCTACGCCTCGCTGCCCAACATCATGAAAGCCAAGAAGAAACCGCTGGACGAAAAGACCGCCGCCGATTTCGGCGTCGATGTCACGCCGCGCCTGACCGTCGTCAAGACGGCAGAGCCCGCCGCGCGTTCGGCCGGGGAAATGGTTGGCTCGGTCGACGAGCTGGTGTCGAAGCTGAAAGAAAAGGGGATCGTGTAATGGCTGTTCTTCTCCTTGCAGAAATCGCCGGTGGTGCACTGGCGCTGGACGCCACCGCCAAGGCGGTGACCGCTGCCAAATCGCTGGGCGATGTGACCGTTCTGGTTGCGGGCCCCGCTGCCGCAGGCGAGGCCGCGTCGAAGATCGACGGCGTGGCAAAGGTTCTGGTGGCGGATGACGCCGCCTATGCCAACGGCCTGGCCGAGCCGGTCGCCGATCTGGTGGTCAGCCTGGCAGGCAATTATGAACATATCGTTGCTCCGTCCACGGCGAGCGCGAAAAACATCCTGCCGCGCGTCGCGGCGCTGCTGGACGTGATGGTTTTGTCGGACGTCACCGCCATCGTGGACGGGTCCACGTTCGAACGCCCGATCTACGCGGGCAACGCGATTCAGACGGTAAAGTCCAACGATTCCAAGAAGGTACTGACCGTCCGCACCACCGCCTTCGACGCGGCTGGCCAGGGTGGTTCGGCCGCCGTCGAGGCCATCGCAGCGGCCGGCAACGCGGGCCTGAGCGCCTGGGTCGAGGACAAGGTCGCGGCGTCGGATCGTCCGGAACTGACCTCGGCCAAGATCGTGGTCTCGGGCGGTCGCGGCGTCGGTTCCGAGGAGAACTTCGCGATCATCGAGGGCCTGGCCGACAAGCTGGGCGCGGCGGTCGGCGCCTCGCGCGCGGCGGTGGATAGCGGGTTCGCACCGAACGACTGGCAGGTCGGCCAGACCGGCAAGGTCGTGGCGCCCGAGCTGTACATCGCGGTCGGGATTTCCGGGGCAATTCAACACCTTGCAGGCATGAAGGACAGCAAGGTCATCGTCGCCATCAACAAGGATGAAGAGGCCCAGATCTTCCAGGTCGCCGACTACGGCCTGGTCGCAGACCTGCTCGACGCCGTCCCGGATATGACAAAGGCACTCTAAGAATGACAAACGTCTACATCTGCGATTACATCCGCACACCAATTGGTCGCTATGGCGGCGCGCTTTCTTCTGTGCGAGCCGACGATCTTGGTGCAATCCCACTCAGGGCCCTGGCCAGCCGAAACCCGAAGCTAGATCTAGCGGCCATTGACGAAGTGATTTTCGGCTGCGCCAACCAGGCGGGCGAGGACAACCGCAACGTCGCACGCATGTCGCTGCTACTCGCGGGATTTCCGGATTGTGTCCCTGGCACGACGATGAACCGGTTGTGCGGATCGGGTATGGACGCCGTAATCACAGCCGCCCGCGCGATCAAAGCTGGAGAAGCCGATCTCATTGTTGCTGGCGGTGTGGAAAGCATGTCTCGTGCTCCGTTTGTGATGCCAAAAGCTACAACTGCATTCTCGCGCGAAAATTCTGCTGAAGACACCACCATCGGCTGGCGCTTCGTCAATAAACAGATGAAGAGTCAATACGGCGTCGACAGCATGCCTGAAACGGCCGAAAACGTAGCGGAAGACTTCAGCATCAACCGCGCCGACCAAGATGCCTTCGCCATGCGTTCGCAGCGAAAGGCGAGAGATGCCATGGCGAACGGTCGTTTGGCCCGTGAAATTGTCCCGGTAGAGATTCCTCAGCGAAAGGGGGAGCCAAAGATCGTCGTACAGGATGAACACCCTCGCGCGGGTACGACTTTGGAAGCGCTCGCCCAACTGAAAACTTTCGTAAAAGCGGACGGCACTGTAACCGCTGGGAATTCTTCGGGCGTGAACGATGGTGCCGCAGCATTGATCCTTGCCACCAGCGACGTCGCAAAAAAATTTGGCCTCACACCGATCGCAAGGGTCTTGGGCGGCGCAACCGCGGGCGTCGCACCGCGCATCATGGGTTTCGGGCCGGCACCGGCGTCGGAAAAGCTGATGGCGCGACTTGGACTGAAACAAGAAGACTTCTCGGTAATCGAACTTAACGAAGCCTTTGCTTCGCAGGGTCTGGCCACACTACGGCACCTGGGGATCGCGGATGATGACGCCCGCGTGAACCCGAACGGCGGCGCTATTGCTCTCGGCCATCCGCTTGGCATGTCAGGTGCCCGCATCACTGGTTCAGCGATGCTGGACCTCAAACCTGGAGAAAAGTCGTTATCGACCATGTGTATTGGCGTGGGACAGGGGATTGCAATCGCGCTCGAAGCTGTCTGAGGTGCCGCGACAACCACAAAACTAACATAAGTCTAATTATGCGTTTAATTTCTTGTAGCCGGGCACATTCTAAACTGGCTTGCGATAAATGCCCTATCTTGCTGGAAGCGCAACATCACGGCGGTCACAGATCATGAATTGAAAATGATCTGTGACCGCCTCAACGCAACACCCAGAAAATGCCTCGGATGGAAAACGGCCGAAGTGATCCGGGAAACTCTGACGACGGACAATCCCAACATGAGTCGCAGTTCAGATATCGCTCACAGATAACCGTCGCGGACTTTGCCGCTAGCGGTTTCGAGTGATACCATTTCGACCCAATCCTACATGTGAGCTTCGCGGTAAACACAAGGTATCAATTGTTACCTTTGTTGCACACCCCGATTGGCAGAAAATTAGTTTAATAGAAATTTCCTCGGTGCGCACCTCATAGAGTGACCGGGAAAGGGGCGCCGCGTCAGTCGGTCGTGAAGGGAGAAATGAAATGACCCAGCTAGATTTAGCCAGAAACAGTCAGGCGGAGCGCCGGGTGAGGAAACTGGTCGAATACCGGTCCGCGCATTATGCTTCGCATTCGGAGGCAGCGAGTTACTTCACAAACACCCCTGCACGGGTCCAGTTTTGCTTTGCCAACCCGATCATCTGCCGCCTGGGACGCGGTCACAAAATCATGAGCGTGTCGGACAGCGACGCATTCGACTTCATGCCCGGCGATGTCATGTTCGTCCCGCCGGGGCTGGAAATCGACATCGACTTGAGCATGGCGCGCACGGACGCTCCGATTGAATGCGATTGCATCGAGATCGAAAACGAGCGCGTCGAGTCAGTGCTTGGACGACTGAACGAGACCATGACGCGTGGCGGGCACCCGATCGCGATGTCGCTCGACTGGACAGCGTTCTCGGTGTTGCGGGGCGGCGAGGCGGATGAGCTTGATCTGCCGAACCTGATGCGCCTGTTTCGGACCGAAAGAGATGTGTTTTCCGATTTGCGCATTGACTCCAAGATTGACGATCTTCTTCTACGGCTACTCCAGCTTCGCGGGCGTTCCCTGCTTGTCAGCAAATACGGATCGCACGATTCCGGTATTGCGGCGGTAGCCAGCCTCATCCGGGACAACCTGCACCGCCATGTGCCGATCGCGGAACTGGCACGTGCTGCCGCGACGTCGGAATCGTCCGTGAACCGCCAGTTCAAGAAGTACTTCGGCACCACGCCGGCGCGCTTTGCCAACAAGGTCCGCATCGCCGAGGCAAAACGTCAATTGCGCAAGTCTCTGACGCCGATAGAGGCTCTTGCCTTTGAGCTTGGCTTTTCTGATGCGAGCCATTTCGGTCGAACTTTCCGCAAGACCACAGGCGAAACGCCTGCGGGTTATCGTAAGCGCCGTCAGAGACCGCCAAGTATGTTGTCTTGATTGTTTTGTTCCAAGTGTTGCGTGTTTTGTTCATGGCGCAATAATTCTGATCGCATTTTCATATATCCAAAATTCATCTTGGGAGGAAAGAAAATGCTCGATTGGCTTAAGCGAGGCAGCGGGGACACAAAAGTGCCGGCCCGCGAGATGTTTATTGGCGGCGCGTGGAGCGCGGCCAGCAACGAAAAGACATTCGCGACGGACAATTCCACCACCGGAGACACCATTGCGCAAGTCGCGGACGCAACTGCGGACGATGTGACGGCGGCCATTGACGCAGCGACAAAGGCGCAGCCAGACTGGGCGGCGTTGCCTCCTGCTGCGCGCGCAGGGCTTTTTCACCGCGCTGCGGCACTGTTTGTGGAGCGTCAGCAGGATTTCGTGGACATGCTCGTCGCTGAGACCGGCTCGGGCTTTGGCAAGGCGATGTTTGAATGCTCGCTAGTACCGCTGGCGCTCGCCGAAGCCGCCGGGCTGACCACCCGCGAGATCGGCGAGATCTATCCGAGCCAGGTACCGGGGAAGATAAATCGCACGTTGCGCTCGCCCGCAGGCGTCGTGGGCGCAATCAGCCCGTGGAATTTCCCCCTTTACCTGTCGCTGCGAGGCTTCATTTATGCGCTGGCGCTCGGCAACACCGCCGTTCTGAAACCCTCAGAAGACAGTCCCCTGTCCGGTGGCCTGATGTTGGCGGAACTCTTCAACGACGCGGGTTTCCCAGCGGGTGTTTTCAACGTTGTTACGACCTCCCGCGACGGTGCGGCCATGGTGGGAAATGCTTTTGTAGATGACAAACGGATCGCGGTGATGAGTTTTACAGGCTCAACACGCGTCGGTCAGCTTCTCGCGACCGCTTGCGCCAAGGCATTCAAACCGATCGTGCTCGAACTCGGCGGCAAGAACTCGATGATCGTGCGCAAGGATGCCGATCTCGACCGTGCAGTCGATCTGGCATTCTTTGGTTCGTTCCTGCATCAGGGCCAGATTTGCATGTCCTGCGACAAAGTTCTGGTGGACCGTTCGATTTATGATGCGTTTGTCGAAAAGCTTGTGGCTAAGACAGTCAATTTCGTCCCCACCAACCCCGACGAACAGACCTGCGTGGTCGGCCCGATCATCAACACCCGTCAGCTGCGCCGGATCGAGGCCATGGTGGATTCAGCCGTCAAGGCTGGTGCCAAAGCTGAATGCGGCGGCAAGGCCCAAGGACCGTTCTACACCGCTACGGTGCTGACCCGCGTGACGCCGGAGATGGATGTCTGGACAGATGAAGTCTTTGGCCCCGTGACCACCGTGACGCCGTTTGACAGTGAAGATGAAGCCATCGCGATGGCCAATGACACGCCTTATGGTCTGTCTGCCTCTGTCGTTACCGGCGATGTGTTGCACGGTGAACTTCTGGCCGAGCGCATCCATGCGGGCATGGTCCACATCAACGACTCGACGGTCCACGACGAACCGCATTGCCCATTCTCGGGAATCGGGGCTTCGGGTGGCGGCGGCAAATGGGGACCGAAAGGCGCCATCGAGGCCTTTACAACGCAGCGCTGGATCTCGACCCAGCGTCAGCCGCACCCACTGCCGTTCTAGACGCTAGCCGAAAGTAAGAATTGGCCCGCTCCTCATGCGGTGAGGAGCCGTTTGGAGCGGGCGACTATGTCTTTGGGAGGACAATCATGAAAATTTTTTCGAAAGCACTCGAAAAGGGCGATAGGCTGATGACGCTTCAGGCCGGGCTGGTGCATGGCCGCATCGGGCGGCGGGCCTTTATACAGATGGCCGTGGCGGCCGGCGCATCGCTGGCGACAGCCAAAGTCTGGGCACAGGAACTGGGCGATGCGGCGATCACGCAGCGCTATAATGCGCAGAACCTGGCTAGATCCTATGACTATATCGTCGTCGGCTCCGGGTCAGGCGGCGCTGTGGTCGCTGGACGACTGGCAGCCGAAACCGATGCCAACGTACTGGTGCTGGAAGCCGGCGATACCGATCAGATTGACGAAGTACTGAACCCGCTGATGTGGCCCACCAATATCCGTTCCGAACGTGACTGGGGTTATACCGCAGAGGCTTCCGACAAGGTGAACGGGCGTTCTCTGATCCTACCGATGGGCAAGGTTGTTGGCGGCGGATCGTCGATCAACGTGATGATTTGGGCGCGTGGCCACAAGAACGATTTCGACCACTGGGCCGCCGAAACCGGCGATGAGGCCTGGAACTACGAGAATGTGCTGAAGATTTACAAGCGGATCGAAGATTGGCACGGCCCAGCAGATGACAGCCGCCGCGGCACGGGAGGGCGACTTTTCGTCACTGAGGTCGAAGACCCTAACCCGATCGCGCCGGCCTTTCTGCAAGCCTGTGAAAGCGTCGGGATTCCATCCTATTCCGATATGAACGGCGAAATGATGGAAGGCGAGGGCGGTGCGGCACTCGCCAATGTGCGGATCAAGGACGGGATGCGCCGCAACCTGCCCGCCGACTACCTTTGGGAAACGCTGAAGCGCCCGAACATCACACTGGTGACCGGCGCAACCGTCCACCGCGTCGAGCTTGATGGAACCACCGTGACGGGCGTCACTTTCGAGAAGGACGGCGAAGTGATGACCGTGGGCGCGAATGAACGCGTCGTGCTCTCGGCAGGTGCGATCAACACGCCGAAAATCCTGATGCAGTCAGGTATTGGTCCGGCGGCTCACCTCCGCGAGGTTGGCGTGGAGGTAGCGCATGATCTGCCCGGGGTCGGCCAAAATTTCCAGGATCACATCCTCGCCGCGGGCTGCGTATGGGAGTATGACACCCCGCTGCCGCCGCATAACTCGGCGGCCGAGGCGACATTCTTCTGGAAGTCGAATTCCAACCTCGACACACCCGACCTACAACCTTTCCAGATTGAGGTGCCCTACGCATCGGAAGTCCATGGCCCGGCCTTCGAGGTTCCGGCGGGGTCGTGGACTATCGCGCCCGGCATCGTGAAACCGAAATCGCGCGGCGAGGTGCGGCTCACGGGGCCGAACCCCAGCGATCCCCTCTCGATTGACGGCGGCTTCCTTAAGGAAGAGGCCGACCTGACCGCGCTCACCCGCTGCATTGAACTGTGCCGCGAAATCGGCAACTCCTCCCCGATGGCCGAGTTCGTGAAACGCGAGGTGATGCCCGGCGCGTTGTCGGGCGAAGACCTCAAGGACTTCGCCCGCAGCGCTGCCGGGACCTATTTCCACGAAAGCTGCACCTGCAAGATGGGTACGGACGAGATGTCGGTCGTGGATGGGTCGCTGTCAGTTTATGGCATCGAAAAACTGTCGATTGCCGACGCCTCAGTCATGCCGCAGGTCTCGACCGGCAACACGATGGCCCCAACCGTGATCATCGGCGAACGGATGGCCGACATTCTGGTGGGAGCGATCTGATGACTTTGCAAGCGATATTGACCCGACCCGCTATGGCCGCGATTGCGTTGGTGGCGGCGCTCCAGAGCGCTCAGGCGCAGGACTTTTCGGATCGCAAGATCGAGTTGAAGGCCGGGCTGACGGGTGTGTTCTTTGACGAGGCCGCGACCGTCAGCATAGGCGGCGTAGAAGTGCCAGGCGGTGATGCTCGGATCGACGACAATGTCACAGCCATTTTCGAGGTTGGGTACTTCTTTCGCCCGGACATTTCGGTCTGGTTGGGCCTCGGCCTTCCCGCGACAACCAGCCTTTACGGTGCCGGTTCGCTTGAGGCGTTCGGGCATCTGGGCGATGTCACCTATGGCGCCCCAAGCCTGACCCTGCGCTACCATTTCAACACCGACGGCAGGGTATCACCCTATATCGGAGCAGGTGCGGTCTATGGGCTGATCCTCGACGAAGAAGATGCGGCGCTTGCTGACGTGTCGGTCGATAACGGCTGAGGCACGGTGCTGGTCGCCGGTGTCGACTACGCCATCGACGACAGATGGGGCGCTTTTGCAGAGATCAAGAAATCCTGGCTGGAAACCGAAACAGATTTCACAGCGCCCACTGGGGCCGGACCGGTGGTGGGGGGCTCAAAGCTGACGCTCGATCCGGTCACGGTCACGTTGGGTGTGTCGTATCGGTTCTGACGACAAACGAGGAGCATTGCATGAGCGAAGATCGTTACGTCGATATCATGGGGCTGAGGACGCGCTACCGGCAAGTCGGCACGTCCGGTCCGGTGGTGCTCCTCGTCCACGGGATCTATTCGTCCATCGAGGACTGGCAGGGCAATATCGGCCCGCTCGCCGAGCGATACCGGGTCTGGGCGGTGGACCTGCCGGGCTGCGGCAGGACCGACAAGCCCGCCGATTTAGACCTGTCGCTCGATGCGCAGGTCGCGTTTCTGCGGGCCTTCGTGACGGAACTCGGGCTCGAAAGTTTCCACCTCGTGGGGCACTCGATGGGCGGACGGCTGTCATTGGGGCTCACGCGCGCAGAGCCGGCTCGGGTCCGTTCGCTGACCCTCGTCTCGCCTGCAGTGATCGGCTATGAGACCTACATTCTCTTCCGGCTCTCGACCCTGCCGGGGCTGGGAGAAATGTTGACCTGGCCGAACCCGCTGGGGATGCGGATGCTGATGGGGGAGGTCGTTCATGACAAGAGCCTGGTGACCGATGAACTCGTGCGCGCAAGACTGGCCTTCGCCCGCATGCCAGGGGCGCAACGCGCCTTTCTGAAGACCCTGCGTGGATTGTCGAACCTGTTCGGATTCCGCCGTGAACTGGTGCGTGACCTGCATGGTTGGCTGGGCGAAATCGACCAGCAGGTTATGGTGATCTGGGGCAAGCAGGACAAGCTAACGCCAATGCATCACCTGCGATTCCTCGAGCAGGGAACAAATGCCATTCGCAAACGTCTCTATGATGGCTGCGGTCACCTGCCGCATCTGGAACACGCGGATCGGTTCAACGCGGATCTGACGGCTTTTGTCGCGGATGTCGACAACCCGTGACTGTGGCACGCCAAAAAGTGTGTTCCGGTATCCGTGCATTCGTTAACAAAACACCCCGATATCGCGCCCTTAGTGACCTGCCCCCCGAAACCTCCCGCACTTTAATGTAGAGTTTGCTCAACCTCTTGAAGGAGCAAACAGATGCGAAAGAGCCGTTTTACAGAAGCGCAGATCATCGGGATGATCAAAGAACAGGAAGCCGGGATGCCGACGGAAGAGGTCTGCCGCAAGCACGGTCTCAGCCAGGGCACATTTTATAAATTCAAATCCAAGTATGGCGGCATGGAAGTGTCTGATGCGGCCAAGCTGAAGGCTTTGGAGGATGAGAAGGCAGGCATCCGATTCCGGCGATCTCGCGCCGTTCCCAGATTTCTTCTCAGCACCTTCGAATGTAACATATATCGCGTGGTGACATTTCGCGCATCGTGTCCGTTTCGCGGGCATGAACTTGCGGGACCGTGTAGCACAGAACATCCAGGAATTGAGACGCGCCCGCGGCCTCAGCCAGGAGGAGCTTGCTCATCGGGCCGACGTGAGCCGCGGCCATATGGGCAAGGTCGAGAACGCCAAGTTCGCGGCCTCCCTCGACCTTCTCGAACGCATCGCCAAGGCGCTCAATGTCGACCCCGAAGAACTCTTCGCGAAACGCTAGTGCGCTTCCTGAGGCTTTGATCCCGTCACCCAACGCGAGAGACATAACGGCAAGAACGATACGAGTGGCGCGGGTACATGGCGAAGAGAAAGACTGGCTGGCCCTTCCTGGAAGGGTTTATCATCGACGGAACGCAGGAAACCCATGTGTTCACCGACTATCGCTGGGATGATGGAAGCGTGAGCCGCCGCCAATTCGTGGATCCTGACAGTTACGACCCTACGCTTGTCATAGTACGGCCAGTGTCACTCAAACTGTCGGACAGACAGCATCAGTAGGAAAACCACTCCGAGTGACCCATGTTGCCCTCGTAGTCGCCGAATTCGACCATGATGCTGCGGGAATAGAAGTGCCAAAGGCCGCCACCGCTCGGATAGGCGATCTCCTGTCCGCTTTCCGAGACGAATGTCGTGGGCCAGGGCGTGTGGGACCCGTAGACCCGCTGGATATAGCGGCAGGTCCGGTTCTCACGATCGCAGGAGCGGATCGACCAGTCCCACTGACGCGGCTCGTCACGCGGCTCGTAGGAGCGCCCGGTGAACCAGATCACATGGGTCCGGTTCAGCCATTCGTATTCGGGCAGGTTGGTGTCGAGCTCGCCCTCGCCGCCGGGCCCGCCCAGCTCGACCGGCACATGGGCAAAGGTGCATACCCCGAAGGGCGGCAGGCTCGGCCAGGGCGTGATGCGGCGGATCATCGTGCGATAGGCCCGCGCGCAGACAGCACTCGGGGGGAAACCACCCGCCATGCAGAGCATGATGGCGCAGTCGATGTCATAGGCTTGCGCCTTCTCCGGGGCTCCGAAGCCTGCCAAACCCCCGATTATCGCCGCCATTACTTGTCGTCTCATGCCACTCTCCCGCAAAAGTTGCGGCAACTATCGTGCAATATGTAGTTTTCTGCAATATGTCGTATTGACTCTATATAACTTTATGGCCTTAGTGTCGTGAAGTAGAAGGGCTCTCGTGGGGAGAGTCCGAACATGCCGATAGCGCGCAACCAGATCCTGATCACCATAGACGGTGTCAAAGACTTGTCCGAGAAGGGCATCGCGTTCCGCTGCCGGTATGAACTCGTGGGGTTCACGGACGATGGCAAGCCGCGCTACCAGTGCATCTACCTGCGCGAGGGCGAACCGGAAGCCATTCTGGTCTCAACCCGGATCACCCCGCACGGTCCGGAGCCGCGGTATTTCAACATATGGCCAGGGCTCTTCAAACATCATCTCGAGTTCGGTGACGGGCGCGATCTGCGCTTTGGTCCTGATTACAGCATCACCCTCGAGGAGCGCGGCTGACGTCATCGCCTTTGGCCGTGACGGGGCGGCCCGGACCTCGGGCTGGACCTTTCATGGCGCGCGGCCTGCGTGGGTGGGGCTGAGTGATAGCGCTGAGGCCGGGGTGGTTCTTGCCTCGCTGGATGCCACACCGCCGTCTGGCCGCGACGACATCCTCTCCCTGATCCGCACGACTGCTGACCGGCACCAGGGGAACCGTGCCCTGCGGCAGGTCGGCCTCGATGAGGACGACTGGCTGGTCCTTTTCCAAGCGCTGGTCGAGGCCGAAAGCAGCTACAATCCGACTGCCGTGAGCCCCAAGGGTGCCTACGGTCTTGGCCAGCTGATGCCAGACACGGCCCGCAGCCTCGGAGTCGATCCGCGCGATCCGTCCCAGAACCTCGATGGCGCCGCACGCTATCTGCTCGCGCAGATCGCCACGTTCAAGGACATCGATCTGGCGCTCGCGGCCTACAATGCCGGGCCGCATCGCGTGGTCGAATATTCCGGAATTCCACCCTTCGCCGAGACCCGCGACTACATCGCGCGCATCCACCGGATCCGGGCCCGACTCGCGGGCACATCCGTTTCCGCGCCGGACATCCGTGTCGCGACCCGCGTGCCAGCCCGCGCGCCAGTCCTCATCGATCTTCAGTAAAACAAGGGAACTTCGCATGCTTCGACATCGCCTCAGCCGCCTCTTGCCTGCCGCCACAACCCTGGCGGCTTTCGCAACGCCCGCCCTCGCGCAAGACTTGTCACCCATCCAGACCATGCTGGAAACCGTCGAGGCCGCGCTGACCGGTCCGATCGGGATTGCGGTCGCCACGCTCGCGGTCATCGGCACCGGCTTCATGTGCATGATGGGGCGCCTCAACTGGGGCTGGTTTGCCTCGGTCATCATCGGGATCGTCCTGATTTTCTCGGCTGGCACCATCGTCGACGGCTTCTCGTGACATTCCGGCAAAATAGCGTCCTACGAGGGACCCGAACGCGTTGTGCTTCGCAAACGCTGCCTCGGGTCCCTCTCCGGACACACATTTCCTTCTAAGCCGGAATATCACCCTATGGCAGAACGATCCCCCCTCTTTCTGGGCCTCGCCCGACCGCCCAAGTATCTGGGCCTCCCTGTCGGATACCTCGTGGTGCTGGCGACCGGGGTCGTTCTGCCGTTCATCTGGACGAAGTCTATGGTCTTCTTCCTGATCGGTATCATCGCCTATCCGATCCTCTGGTTTGTCGCCGACCGCGAGCCGCATTTCTTCGAGGTCTTGCGCGTCTCCTACGGTTCGGTGCGCCCGACGAAGAACCGCACCCTGCATGGAGGGGACAGCTTTGGCGCTTGATACGGGCACACTTTCCACTCACGGAACCGCTCTGCTTCAGGCTGGCGGCGGGGCGTTCGCGCGGGAGAGTTATCTCGCGGAACACCTGCCGTATTTTGCCCTTGCCGATGACGATGTCATGGTGCTCCGCGAGGGCGACCTCATGGCGAGCCTGCGCTTTGATGGCCTCAATCCGATGACCAGCGAAGACACCCGGCTCGATGCGCTCAAGCGCGCGGTTGCCGCCATCGTCGCTCAGACCGGCAATGCCTTCGGCTTCTACATCCACCGGATCTCCGTGCCGCAGGATCTCGGAATGCGCCCCATCGAGGGAGACAGCTTCGCCGCCGCGATCGACGCGCGCTGGCAGGACCATGTGAAAGACCTGCGCCCGGCCAAGCGCCAACTCTATCTCAGCGTCATTCGGCGGCCTGATATCTCGGCGCGCATTCCGCTTCTGCGGGCGCTGGCCCGTAAGGCCTGGGTCAAGGACCGCGCGACGCGCCTGCAGGAGCTGAACGAGGTCATGGGCTTCTTCGAGGTGGCACTTGCCTCGGCCAATCCCGTGCGGCTGACCCGCAAGGGAGGCGAATGGCTGGGCTATCTCAACACGCTGAACGCGGGCAGCTTCTCCCCCATCGCCTTCGGGCAAAGCGCCTTGCCCCTCTCACATACCTTGAGCAATTGCCGCGCGACCTTTGACGGCGACGTCGTCACCCTGACCGATGCCGTGACCGGTCAGGTCAAATATGGCGCACTTTTCTCGATGAAGACCTATCCGGCCCTCACCGACGTGACGCTCCTCGACGCGCTCGACCTGCCGCTCGACATCGTGCTGACGAATTCTTTCAGCCCGATCCCGAACAACATCATGGCCGAACGCATCCAGCGCATCATCCGCCAAATGCAGGCCTCCGACGATGCCGCCGTCTCCCTGCGCGAACAACTGGGCCAGGCCGCAGACGACCAGGAAGCAGGCCGTATCGCCTTCGGCGACCATCACCTCTCCATCGCCGTCTATGTGCCTGACCGCGACACGCTTGAACGGGCAGCCGCCCAGATCAAGCGCGTCGGACAGGAAATCATGTCGGTGATCGTGCGCGAAAACATGGCGCTGAAAGCCACCTATTTCGCGCAATCCCCCGGCAATTTCGGCTACCGCGCCCGCAAGACACCGATCTCCTCGATCAACTTTGCCGACTTCGCGGCCCTGCATGGCAGTGTCGAAGGGCGCGGCCCGGATCAGTCGCCCTGGGGCCAGACCATTTCGGTTCTGCCGACAGTCGGCACCTCTGGCTACCGCTTCAACTTCCACGAGGCGGGAAGCTCGGCCAAGGAACCGACCGTCGGACACACCCTCGTTCTGGGGCGCACCGGCACGGGCAAGACGCTCACCACCGCCTTCCTTGCGGCGCAGGCGCAGCGGGTCGGCGCGCGGCTCTTTTTCTTCGACAAGGATCGCGGGCTCGAGATGGCCGTCCGCGCCCTTGGCGGGCGATACAATGAAATCCGTGCCGGTGTTCCCACGGGGCTGAACCCGCTCGCCACCGAGACCGACGAGCGCGGCCGCGCCTGGCTCTCGGACTGGCTTGCGACACTTCTCACACGGAATGGCACACTTTCGGGCGAGCAATCTCGCCATATCCAGAGTGCCGTCGGGCAGAACGCCGATGCGGGCGTGGCGCTGCAGCGCTTCGCCAGTTTCGAGACGCTGTTCCAGTCGCTCGATGACGACGGCGAGTTGCAATCCCGCGTTGCCGAATGGGCCCCGGGCGGACGCTATGGCTGGGTCTTTGACGAGCCCGAGCGCGGCGCGGGCCTCAAACTCACGGGCGACATCGTCGGGTTTGACATGACCGAAATCCTCGACATGACCACCGAGCGCATGGCGGTGCTCTCCTATATCTTCCGTCAGATCGAACGCGTGGTCGAAGACCGCCGACCCACCATCATCGTGCTCGACGAGGCCTGGAAGCTATTGGACGATCCCTACTTCGGGGCGCGGCTGGAAAACTGGCTGGTCACGCTTCGGAAGATGAACTGCGTCGTGATCATGATGACGCAATATCCGAGCCAGTTGCGCGACAGCCGCGTGGGCAAGACCATCGTCGAGACGGTGCCGACCCAGATCCTCTTCCCGAACGATCGCGCCACGTTCTCCGATTACGACTTCCTGCGCGTGAACGCCAAAGAGGCGGCTCTTCTCGTCCAGCCTACCATCGGCCAGCGCATCGCGCTCGTTCGCTCGGCGGGCGACAGCGTCTTCGTCGATGCCGACCTCTCCGCGCTCGGCACCCTCCTCCCCATCCTTGGCGGCGGCGCCACCGGAGAGGCCCGCGTACCCGCCGATTGGCGCGCCAATCCCAATTTCTGGAGAAATGTGCTATGAGTTCGAAACCCCTCTTTATGCTTTGCGCCGCCGCAGCAGTCCTTCTCTCAGCTTGCGAGAAATACACCGAACAAACCTCGCCCTGCTTCGGTCGCAATGGCGAACCGCGGGTGACGCGCGCGGCCCTCTCTTTCTCGACCATGGGCGCACCGGTTAAGCAAGGAAGCAAACCCGACTGCAGCTTCGAGCTCCTGCCCCGTCCGGAATGAGCCGCGCCGCGATCATATCCGCCGGGCTCTGCCTCGGCCTCAGTGCCCTGCCCGCGCATGCCCAGGGCGTGCCGACGCAGGACAATTCCGCGATCGGCCGCGCGATCGCGCGGGTGACGGCGCTCGCAGAGGATCTGGGCGTCCAGCAGGACAAGGATCGGACGGAGTCCACTCTGGCGGACGTACAAGCCGACCAGCTGCGCGTCCTCGAGGAGATGACCGCCGCAATTACTGGTCCCGGCTTCGATATCCGCGCGCTCGAGGGCAATGCGGATTTCGGGGTGGCGGCGGTCTACCCGAACACCGATCCAAGCCCCATGAACAGCCGTCTCTTCGGCGAAGGCCGTGAGACCGTCGAGATGATGATCGTCGAAGTTGCGGGCGAGTTCGCGAGTGCCCCCGGTGTGGCCCGCGCCGGTCTCTCGGCCACCCAGTGGCGCTGCCTCTTCCAGGCCCTGATCAAGCAGGAGAGCCGCTTCAACGTCGCGGCACAAAGCCCGGTCGGCGCCTATGGTCTGACCCAGCTCATGCCCGGCACGGCCTCCGACCTCGGCGTTGACCGCTATGACGTGAAGGACAACCTGCGCGGCGGCGCGCGCTATATCACGACCCAGCTCGATCGCTTCGGCAATATCCCCCATGCGCTCGCAGCCTATAACGCGGGGCCGGGCCGGGTCATTGAATATGGCGGCGTGCCACCCTTTGCCGAGACGCAGGGCTACGTGCGCAATATCTCGAAGTTCTACAACGAATACCTCGCCGTGGTGGGCGGCGCCGACGCGCTCGGCACACTCTCGCCCTCGGACTTTGCGTTGGCCGAATATGCCAGCATCTCCGAGGCGGGCGTCTATTACGCCGCCGACAGTTTGGCCACCACCGAACAGGTGATCAATCGCCTGCGCGCGATCATCCTGCAGATCGATGCGCAGCCCAATGCCAAGGCGGCCTGGGAGCTCAACACCTACGCCAAGGCCGAGATCGGCCGCATCCTCAACCTTCGCGTCCGGCTGATGGCCGCCAACCAGCAGCGCGAGGCGGCCTATGCGCAGCACCTCGTCGCCGACCGGCTGGCCGAGCGCGACTTCATGCAGATGGGAGTTCCCGAATGAGACAGCTTCTCCTGACCGTAGCTGCGGTCACCACACTCGGGTTTGCCTCGCCCGCTGCTGCCCAAGGCGTGCCGACCTTCGATGGATCACAGCTTGGTAAGCTCGTGGCACAGCTCGAGCACATGGCCGAGGACCTGAATGTCCAGATGCAGCAGCTCGCCACCATGCGGCTGGAACTGGAGACCCAGTTGTCGCAACTGACGAACCTCGAGGCGCAGCTGACCTCCTTGATCGAAGGCAGTGGGCTGGGCGAGCTTTTTGCCACGGTCGAAGAATTCCGCGCGCTCCGCGGCAAGCTGGTTGCGCCCCTCAATACCGCACAGTCGCTGGCGAGTGGCGATTTTCTGAGCGGGTTCAATCCCGGCGCCGAGCTTTCGGCCTCGGTCGAGCGGGTGCTGTCTGGCAGCGGTTTCACCTCGGAGCGCCTGAGCACGCTCTCGGGCTCTGATCAACCCGCCGACAACCGCATCGCCGCTTCCGCCGGGGCCAGCGCCATGTTGTCGGTCGCGGCGCAGGAAAGCCACGAGGAGGCCGGTCAAAGCCTCGAACGGCTCGAGACCATGGTCGGGCTCATCGACGATCAGGACGGGCTGAAGGCCGCCGTCGATCTCAATACCCGCGTCACCGCCGAGCTCGGCATCATCCTGACCCAGATCTGGCGGCTGGAAGCGGCCCAGGGCGTCAGTGCCGGTCAACTCGGCGTTGTCGATGCCGCGACGCTGGCAGATGAGCGCAAGTTCCGCTCGATGGCGGTGGATCCATGAGCAAGTCCAAACTCACCCCGAGCTGTTTCACCTTGATGGAAGCTGGCCTCCTCAGCCTTTCGCTTGCCCTGCCGGTCGGTCTCCTCGTCCTGCCCGACCCGGCCTTGGGTCAGGATCGTCCCTTCACCTCGATGGAAATCGCACGGGATGACGCCGATGCGTGCCGCGTCCCCAAACCCCCGGTGGATCTCGCCGAGACCGCATACTTGCGCAATGGTTACCGCGCGATCCTGCGCATCCTGATCGCCGAAGAGGCACTGGCCACAGAGAACTGCACCTGCCTGCTGGACGACTTCACCTGGGACCAGGCACTCATCGCCCTGCCCCGGTTCCAGACCTCGGACAATCCACGCCTGCCCTTCAAGGTGCTCGATCTCTACGCGCAGGCCGACGCGTTCGAGGCGCAAGTTGCGGAGGCCTGTGTAAAGTAGATGGGTGTTATTCGCGACATCCTGAGCCAGGTCGACGCGGCGGTGGATACCGTGGCGCAGGACGGCTTTGTCTCCTCGGCAGGTGCTGTCGGTGACGTGATTTCTGCCGGGGCCGCGCTCCTTGTCGTGCTCCTCGGGATCAACGCGGTGATGCAACTCCGCCCCCTGCCCTTCGGCACCGGCTTTGCCTTCGGCATGAAGATCGCGCTCGTGGGGATCTTCGCGCAGAGCTGGGACAATTTCAGCATGATCTACGACATCGTCACGCGCGTGCCCGACTCCGTCGGAGCCTCGATCCTTGCGCTCACCGGCTCGGGCGACGAGGCCGGCGTCTATGAGAGCCTCGACAACATGGTCGCCCGCATCACCGCCTATGGCGACACGATCGGCGATCGCGCGGGCTGGGTCTTCGGCGCGGTCCTCGGTGCCATCTTCTTCGTCCTTTCCGCCGTTTTCGCCGCCGTCACCGCAGGGATCATCGCCTTCGCCCGCATTGTCTTCGCGCTGATGATCGTGATCGCTCCCTTCATGATCGTGACCTCGCTCTTTAAACCGACGCAATCCCTTTTTGAGGCCTGGACTCGCGCCACCATCGGCTATGCGCTCATGCCGGTCGCCGCCGCAGGGGCCGCGGGCATCATCGTCGCGATCGCCGAGGCCATCGGGGACGCCTCCGCCGATCCGGGCGATGTCGAGACCGTCAGCCTCATCCTGCCCTTTCTCGTCATCCTGATCCTTAGCGCCGGGATCATGGCCTCGGTCCCCTACATCGCCTCCAACCTCACCGGCGTGGTCGGCATTGCCTCGAATGCCGTGGGGCTGACCGGCCTCGCGCGCCAGGGTTTCGTGAACACGCGGGAGTATGGCACGGGTGCTGCCTCGCGCCTCGTCACCGGCAAATCGCCGCAGGAGCTGAACCAAATGGCCAATGCGGGCGTGGTGAAGACCGGCGAGATGATCCGGCAAAGCCCCGGCGCGCTCCTCTCCGCCGCCAAGGCCTTCCGCAAACCCTGATGTGAAAGACGATTGACTTGAAGAAGAAGGTACTTAGTTCCTCCGCGCCTGACCGCGACGCGTTTGAAGCGGATTTCATCTACGGGCCGCGGCGGCGCGAGCGTTTCGCCTGGTTCGTCGCGGCGGCCGGCGTGCTGGTCGGCGTGGCCGGCATGGTCGCGGGCGCGAGCCTCTTTCCGCTCAAATCGACCGAAACCTTCGTCGTCGTCGTCGACAAGGAGACCGGCGAGATGGACCGGGTCGCCGCTGTTCAGGCGCTGACCCTTTCCGAAAGCGACGCCATCATCCAGGCCAATCTCGTGGCCTATGTCGATGACCGCGAGACCTATGACCTGACAGATGGCGAGCAACGCATCAACTCGGTGCTCGATCGCTCGGATGGCGATGCCGCCCGCACATTGCGCGATCTCTGGTCATCTACCAATGAGGACTATCCGATCACCGTATATGGCCGTGACGCCAAGATCGAAGTGGTCATCAAGTCCGTGAATCAGATCGAGCGCGGCGTGGCCCAGGTCCGCTTCACCCGCACGCTGCGCCGTCCCCGCGACACCCGCACCGTGACCCGATCCTACGTGGCCACCGTCGGCTACGACTTCCAACCCGAAACCCGCCAGCGCCTTCAGGACGTCTGGGCCAACCCCTTGGGCTTCGTGGTGACCTCCTACCGCGTCGACGCCGAGACCCTGGAGAATTGACCCAAATGAGATCTCTACCTGCGCTCCCCACCATGGTCCTCTTGGCGCTTGCCCTTCCTGTTGCCGCCCTCGCCGAGGCCACCCCGCAAGGCGGCCCGCTCGACATCCGCATTCGCACCGCCGTCTACAATGAGAACCAGGTCTACAGGATCGAAACCGATCTTCGGCATTCAACGACGATCCATTTTGGGGCGGGGGAGCGCTTCGAGGCGGTGATTGTCGGCGACACCGAAAGCTTCCAGGTCGACCCGATCCCCGAGCTTGGCAACGTGCTGACCATCAAACCGCATGTGGCCAATGCCTCGACCAACATGACGGTGATCACCAACCGCCGCACCTATTCCTTCCACCTGCGCGAGGGCTCGATCCCGAACCGCACCGGCATGTTCTTCGAGGTCCGCTTCCGCTACCCGGACGAAGAGCGTCGCACGGCAGGTGCAACCCAGCCCAAGGGCTTTGAGGCCCCGCGCAACTACAACTACCGCGTCTCGGGCGAAGGGGATTTCCGCCCCAGCCATATCTATGACGACGGGCGCTATACGTATTTCGTCTTCCCGGAGAACGGTCGCCAACCTGCCCTCTTCAAGGCCGATGACCAGGGCCGCGAACGCACGGTGAACTGGACCCAGCAAGGCAACACGGTCCGGGTGCTTGGGGTGAACACCTACTGGACACTACGCATTGGCGACGAGGTGATCTGCGCCTGGCGCGACGAGCGCACCATATACGTGAGCAACTGACCATGGCCGATCAAACCCCTCCCGATCTGCAGGACCGCCTCGACCAGTTCAGCCAGCGCGGCAAATCCAAACACCGGGCCAACAGCCTCGGGGTTGGTGCTCTCGCCGCCGCCCTCGCCCTTGGTGGCGCCGGCGTCGCGTATTTCCTGGCCACCGGGCTTCGGACAAGTGACAGCGCGCTTGAGACCTCCGATGTCGAGACCTTTCAGGACCGCCGCCCCGGCACCGGCGGGCGGCTGGAGTTTCCACCCGATGAGACAGAGCAAAGGGTCAATGACGCGCTGATCGCTGTCGAGGAAGCGCTGGACGTGCCCGCCGCCCCTGCCCCGGAACCGAGCGCCGAGGTGCTGGCCGAGATCGCCAAGCTCCGCGAGGCCCTCGCCGCCAGCCAGGCTGCCCGCAACTCGGAAATCCAGTCCGCCGTCGCAGACCTGCGCGAGGCCTTCGACGAACAAAAGGAAGCGCTTGAAGCGACGCTGACCGCAAAGGAAACCGAGCTGGCCAACCTGCAGCGCCAGACCGATACCCGCATCGAAGGGCTGCAAGCCTTGCTCGATGCCGAACGGGCGCAGCGCGAGGGACTGGAGGCAGAGTTGGACCGCGAAGGTTTGATCGCCGACCAGCGCCTTCTCGAAGAGCGCCGGCGTCAGGAAGAGGAGCAGCGCCAGCGCGAGGCCGAACGGGTCGCCGAGGAGCTTTTGACCGCGCAGATCAAATCCCCCGCCGTGGTCTACGCAGACGGTCCGCGTGGTGGCCAAAGTGCAGCGGCGGAGGCCGACACTGCGGCCGCTGTCGCCGGGGAGCCGGTCCTGTCAGGAAACGAGCAGTTCCTGCAGAGCGCGCGACCGCTCGAAGTGCAAGAAGCCGCCCGCCTCACCCATCCCGAGCGCACGCTGACCCAAGGGTCCGTCATCCAGGCCGCGCTCCAGACCGCCATCAACAGCGATCTACCCGGGTCTGTCGTGGCGGTCGTCTCCGAGCCGGTCCCGGCGTTTTCCGGGGACCGGATCCTGATCCCCCGAGGCTCCCGCCTTTTTGGCCAATACCGCTCCGGCATCGAGATGCACCAGAAGCGCATCCTAATCCTCTGGACCCGCGTTCTGACACCGGACGGAACCTCGATGGAAATCTCCGCCGTGGGCGGCGATCAACTCGGTCGCTCAGGCCTCACCGGTCTCGTGGACACCAAGTTCGCCGAGCGCTTCGGTGGCGCGGCGCTGATTTCCGTGATCGGGGCAGCACCGGCCGTGGCGGCGGAAAGTGCCAACAACGAGACGACAAGCATCGTCCTGGGCGATGTCGGCAGCGACCTGCAGGATGCGGTCGGGTCCGTCATCGCCGAGCAGGTTTCGATCGCACCGACGATCTATGTCGATCAGGGTGCCTCGGTCACCGTGCTCGTGGACAGGGATGTGGTGATCTACGGGGGTTCCGGTTCACAATGAAAAAGAAGCATCAGGTTTCGCGTTCGAGCCGCAGGCGAGAGGCAGCGAAACCAGGTTCAATATTACCGGAATCACCGAATTGATGGATCAGGCGTCACCATCCTCCTACCTCGAGCGATATCTCGACCCGTTCCGCGACCTTCTAAGGCGTGACGACGTGGTCGAGATCGCGATCAACCCGGACGGCAAGGTCTGGCTCGAGGTCGCAGGCGACGCCACCATGCGCCACGAAGGTCAGACCGTGGATCGCACCACCGCCCTCAACATGGCCCAGACCATCGTCGGCGACGCCAAGGCCCGCGTCTCTGAAAAGAACCCCCTCGTCTCCGGCAAGGTGGAATATGCCGGCCGCCCGCTTCGGGTCCAGGTCGCCGTGCCACCCGCCATCGATCGCGGGGCCTCGATCACCATCCGCCTCTTCGCCTCGGGCAGCGTCCAGGATTACGCCCCCGCCTATCTCTTCGGCAAGGCCGTCTCGCTCGATGCGCTCCGCGCCGAGAAAATGAAAAACATCGCCAGTCTCGCCGAAGAAAGCCTCGAGGCCGCACTGCAAACTCTTGTCGAGGCGCGGCTCAACGTCCTGATCAGCGGCGGCACCTCGACCGGTAAGACCACCTTCGCCCGCCACCTTCTGACCCATGTCAGTGAACACGAACGGCTGATCACCATCGAAGACGCCTTCGAACTCTTCCCTGGTCAGCCGAACACCGTCGCCCTTCTGGCCGACCGAGGTGCCGGGTCGCAACGCAGCGCCAACGCCCTTCTGCAGGCCTCCCTCCGCATGCGCCCCGATCGGATCATCGTTGGCGAGCTGCGCGGGGCCGAGGCCTTGACCTATCTCGAAGCGATCAACACCGGTCATGGCGGCTCGGTCTCCACCATCCACGCCGAAACCGCGGAACTCGCCATCGATCGGTTGGCGATCATGGTACTGCAGGCGGGAACGCCGCTGACCTTCGCCGAGGTGCGCGAGTACATCCGCAAGTCCATCGATGTGATCGTACAACTGGGGCGGGCCGAGGGGAAGCGGGGGATTACGGAGTTCTATTTGCCGGGGTGGTGACTTACATCATTGAAGCCGTACTTTGCACACATTTGGCGCAGCGAGTAAGCTTAAGCCTGTAACCTACAGCAAGAAGGCTTGCGACCTTACACTTAGGCTATACGTTTGACACAAATTCTCAGGTGTGTGTTTTGCCCGAAAACAACTCGGCGGACCTGCCTAGAAAGTGGACGGCGATCCCAATAACCACCCCCCAGAAGGCCGAACCGATTCCGAACAGGGTCACACCAGATGCCGTGAACAGGAACGTCAGCAGCCCCGCCTGAGCATCTTCAGACGCAAGCATCGCACCGGTGAATTTCAGGATAGGTTGTAAGAGCGCGAGACCAGCCAGCAGGGCAATAAGCGCCGTCGGCAAAAGCACCAGTACTTCAACGATGGTCCCGGCGAAAACGCCGCCAAGGCAGAAGAAAACGCCACAGGCGATGCCGGCGACATAACGGCGGTCGGGGTCTTCATGGCTATCCGATCCCGCACAGAAGGCTGCGGTGATCGAGGCCAGAGCGGTTGTTATTCCGCCCAAGAGCGCGGCCAAGACAGAGACAAGGCCGCCAACAATGAGGATCGGATTTGCCGAAATCCGGAAGCCATTGGCCCTTAGGATCGCCATCCCCGGAAGGTATTGTCCGCTCAGTGTTGTGATGAGCAAAGGCAATGCCAGGCTCAGCATGGCCCCCATTGAAAAGACCGGTCCGCTGACTTCGAGGGACGCGAAAACCACGCCCACGGTTCCAACCGATGCATCGTAGAAGACGGCGCTGATCAACAGTGCCGAGGCCAGCAGGACAAGCATGGAATAACGGGGAAAGAGCATCGCGCAGACGGCGAAGACGACGATCAGCAGCGCAATTGCGGCAGGATCAGTTGCCAATCCTCCGGCGGCCTTTAGGCCGAATCCGAAGAGTATGCCAGCCATCATTCCATTGGTCACCGAAGGCGGGAGGAGTTGTACAAGCCGTTCGAAGACGCCGGAAAAGCCGATGAGCACCAGAATCGCTGCCACAGCGACATAGGCACCGACCATCTCGGCGGGTGACAAGGATGTCCCGAGAGAAATCAGAAGGACCGTGCCAGGGGCCGACCATGCCATCGCGACCGGAACACGGAACCACAGGCTGAGCCCGATGCTCGACAGCCCAGCTGCCACGGAAATTGCGAAGACCCAGGACGAAAAACCCTCCTTCGAGGTGCCCACCGATTCCGCAGCGCTCAGATAGATCAGAAGCGGACCGGCGTAGGACACAAGGACTGCAAGAAAACCGGCCCCGATTGCGGAGCCGGAATGTCATTCAGGCGTAGCCCGTGATATCTAGATGCTTCAGACAATCGTTGCCTCGGTCGCCTTGATGATATCGTCGCGGGAGACAGCATCGGCGCATTCGACGATGTGCAGGCCCTTGTGGGTCACGTCCAGAACACCGAGGTTGGTGATGATCCTGTCGACCACGCCTTTGCCAGTCAACGGCAACGTACACTCCTTCAAGAGCTTGCTGTCACCATGCTTGTTGGTGTGATCCATCACCACCACAACACGGCCAACACCGGCAACGAGGTCCATCGCACCGCCCATACCCTTCACGAGCTTTCTCGGGATCATCCAGTTTGCGAGGTCACCCTTCTCGGAAACTTCCATTGCACCCAAGACTGCCGCGGCGATCTTGCCGCCGCGGATCATTCCGAAGGACATGGCGCTGTCGAAGTACGAGGTTCGGTTCAGCTCGGTGATCGTCTGCTTGCCGGCATTGATCAGGTCCGGGTCCTCTTCGCCCTCGAACGGGAACGGACCCATGCCGAGCATGCCGTTTTCCGACTGCAGCGTGATATCCTTGTCGCCGACGTAGTTGGCGACAAGCGTCGGGATGCCGATCCCGAGGTTCACATACATGCCGTCTTCGAGTTCCTGTGCGGCACGTGCCGCCATCCGGTTGCGATCCCAGGGCATTATGCTTCCTCCCGCTTGCGTGTTGCCCCTTCGGACCGCGCTCGCGTTGTGCGCTGTTCAATCCGCTTTTCGTGTTCGCCCTGTATCAGGCGGTGCACGTAGATCCCCGGCAGATGGATATGGTCGGGGTTGATCGAACCGCGCGGCACGATTTCCTCGACCTCGGCTACGCAGACCTTGCCGCACATGGCGGCGGGCGGATTGAAGTTGCGCGCGGTCTTCCGGAAAATCAGGTTGCCTGTGTCATCGGCTTTCCACGCCTTGACGATCGACAGGTCGGCAAAAATGCCCTCTTCGAGGATGTACTCTTTGCCGTTGAACTCTTTGACTTCCTTGCCTTCGGCGATCTGGGTGCCAACACCTGTCTGGGTGTAGAATCCGGGGATGCCTGCCCCGCCAGCGCGCATGCGCTCGGCCAACGTGCCTTGCGGGTTAAATTCCAGCTCCAGTTCTCCGCTCAGATACTGGCGCATGAACTCGGCATTCTCGCCGACGTAGGACGACATCATCTTCTTGATCTGGCGGGTGGCCAAGAGCTTGCCGAGGCCGAAGTCATCGACGCCCGCATTGTTCGAAGCGACGGTCAGGTCCTTCACGCCGCTTGCCATAATGGCGTCGATCAAAAGTTCCGGAATGCCACAGAGGCCAAAGCCTCCGGCCGCGACCAACATCCCGTCATGCAGGAGGCCATCCAGAGCCTCGGCGGCTGTTTTGTATACCTTGTTCATGATGCGCGTCCTTTTGAGGCATTCGCAGACAAGCGCAGTCCAAGAATGCGGCGCGCCTCTTGCCACGTTGCCACCGAGCGATCGTTTCTTTCACAAATCTCAACAGCCCGGCGCACCAAGGCTGCGTTGCTGGGAGCGAGCGTGTCGCGATCAAGTCGAACGTTGTCTTCCAGACCGGTGCGGGCATGACCCCCCGCAGCGATAGCCCATTCGTTCAGTTTGAGCTGGTTGGCACCAATGCCCGCGGCGCACCATGGAGCGTCTTCACCGAAGAGGCGGCGCACGGTGTGGATGTAGTAGTCGAACACATCACGATCGACCGGCATCGCGTTTTTCACGCCCATCACGAACTGGATGTAAGGCGTGCCCACAAGCTGACCTTTGTCAGCCATGTCCTTGGCTTTCAGGATATGGCTCAGGTCGAAGGCTTCGATCTCCGGTTTGACGCTGTAGGTCAGCATTTCGCTGGCCAGCCAGTCCACCAGATCAGGCGGGTTTTCGTAAACACGTGTCGGGAAATTGTTCGATCCGACGGACAGCGAGGCCATGTCGGGCGAAAGCGGCAACATCCCGCCACGCGTCTGACCCGCGCCTGATCGCCCTCCGGTCGAGAACTGGATGATCATGCCGGGGCAGTGTTTCTCGATCCCTTCTTTCAGCGCGGCGAACTTCTCAGGGTCTGAAGACGGAGATTCATCATCGTTGCGCACATGGGCGTGCACGATGGTGGCCCCGGCCTCAAAAGCCTCGTGTGTGGAATCTACTTGTTCCGACACACTGATCGGGACAGCCGGATTGTTGGCTTTTGTGGGCAGGCTGCCCGTGATCGCCACACAGATAATGCAGGGATTGGTCATGGGTGTACTTCTCCGTTGGATGCGACCGGACGGGTGCCAGCATGTGCGGGTTCAGGTTTCAGAAAGGAACGGTCGAAAAGTGCCGGACGCTTGCGCAATGCCTCGGTGGCCTTTCGCTCGTCATCGGTGAAGAACATCCAGTCTGCGTCGGCTTTTTCATGTTTCTTGCATCCGGGACACGGGGTTTTCGCGTTCGTGCACATGACTCCTCCTCCTGCGCAGGGGTTATCGGTCAGGTAGTTTTCGCCGCCGGGCTTGGCATCTTTTCCAGTGCGTCCACGAAGAACGGGCGGAAGCCCTCAGGGTGTTCGCTCATCGGAAAGTGGCCCAGTTCATCCATGACGGCCAAAGTGGCGCCAGGAATGGCGTTGGCGGTTCGCTCGGCATCCTCGGGCGTGCAGGTCAAATCATAGGCGCCTACGATGATGTGCACCGGCGTCTTTGCAGTATCGATCGTTGGCAAGCGCGGGATCAGGCTGTCATCCTTGGTGTAAAAGCTCAGATCGCCGCGGAAAACGCCCGGACCGCTTTGCATGAACATCCAAAGCGTGTTCCAGCGTTCGGAGTTGGGCGCAAAGGGTGAGATGTTGGCGGATACGAGAGCAGCACCCATCTCGCCGCCATGGGCATCGGGTCTGTGGAACCAGTCGATGTCGTACCAGGCAGGCTGAAAATCCGACGCTTCGATCGCAATGAAGCCGCTAAATTTTTCCGGGTGAAGCGCCGCGATTTGGAGGGCAATGCGCCCGCCCATCGAGCAGCCAGCAAGGACTGGGCGATCAAGGCCCAGACAGTCGACGACGGCCAGAACGGTTTCGATGTAGGCTTCTGTCGTCAGGAGGTATTCCTGTGTCTCGAAGCCTTCTGGCGGCAGCGATTTGCCGTGCCACGGCATGTCGAAGGCGATCAGGCGGTACGATGCGGTGATCTCGGCGTCATTCATCAGGTGACGCCACTGGCGGGTATCGGCGCCTGCGGTGTGCAGGCAGATGACCGGACGCCCTTGCCCCGCCTCTTCGAAATAGATACGGCGCGGGGCACCGCTCATGGTGGCAGTTACATAGCGACCGGTGATCGGTTCGATGCTCATGCTACCAACTCCTCTTTTGCACGGGCGAGAGTCAGCACTTCCTTGAAGAAGCGCAGGTTTTTGACGAGGTTCAGAATGTCGCCATCGACCCGACCGCGACCGATCTTCACCAGTCCAAAGATGTCATGGAAGCCGGGTTCGGGGCGCGCTTGCCAGAATTTGGTAAGAGCCTCGGAGTCGGTCCGCAATGCAAAGCGCCAAGGCGTCTTGCGGCTTGGGCCCTCTACGACCGATACGATGTGCCCCTTGTCGAAAGTCAGGTAAAATTCGTCACCGCCCACCTCGATGAGCACGGTTTCGGAAAACAGCCGGCCGAGGCGCAGCAAATGCGGCGTTACCTCAAGGCGTGTTTGTATGTGCGTGAAGGTGTCGATCACCTTGGCCTCCCATGCGTTAATAAGTTGAGCAAAAGCTGCCACGATCGCGAACCCGTCGGCCATACCGGCAAGGGTATGGGTCAATACTCTACCTTGAGGTCTTTGGAAAAACACCGGTTCACAGGACTCGGGTTACCGTCGGTATCAAGCAATACCGTTGTGGGCATTGGGGAAATCTGCGGACTCGGCAAAGTCTGTATTGCGACGAGAGGCAGTCAAGCAACTCGTAACCGGATCTACAGATTGCCAGGAGGAGGAACTACCCATGGGCATCGTCAACCAACACAACATCACCGACGTCGTGATCGCGAGCCTCGGTAAGCATGGAGACATCACCGACCGCCAGCGCGAACTCGCGACTGGCCTGGTCAAACACCTGCACGCATTCATCAAGGACGTGAAACTGCAGCATAACGAATTCCTGTTCGTCTGCGACTACCTCGCCCGCGCTGGTAAGCTCTGCAATGACAACCGGCAGGAGTTCATCCTTCTGGGCGACATCCTTGGCGTCGAGGTTCTGGTCGACATGATGACCAATCCCGTCGAAGGCAACGAAAGCGAATCCACCGTTCTGGGCCCGTTCTACCGCGAGAACCCGCCGGTTCTGCCCAAGGGCGGTTCGACAATCCAGAAGCACTTTGACAACGAAGAAACCGCGTACTTCGAGGGCTACATCAAGGATGAAAACGGCAACGGCATCGCCGGTGTGACGCTCGACGTCTGGGAAGACGCGCCGAACGGCGTCTACGAAAATCTCGACCCCGACCAGCCCGAATACAACCTGCGCGGACGGTTCGAGACCGATGAAAACGGCCATTACGCTTTTGTCGCCGTGCGCCCCGTCCCCTACCCGATCCCGGACGATGAAACCGCCGGTGAGCTGCTGCGCTTCATGGGCCACCACCCGAACCGCCCGGGCCACATGCACTTCATCATCTCGAAGGATGGCTACCGTCCGCTGATCAGCCAAATCTACGACGCCGACAGCGCATGGCTCGAAGAGGACAGCGTCTTTGCGGTCAAGGAAAGCCTGATCGGCAAGTTCAAACCGGCTGCCGCCGACCTGGGCACCGACCTGCACTTCGAGTTCGATTTCGTCCTCAAGACGGCCGCCAACGGAAAGGCGACCGCCGCCGAGTAATCCCCGATACCTCCCTGAAGACTGGCCCCCGCAAGACGGGGGCCTTTTTTTTTTCGTTTAGAGGTATAGAATATCGTAAGTTCTTGGGAGGACGGCGAAAATGAATTTCAAACAGCTGACCTATTTCATTGCAGTGGCAGAGGAGCTGCATTTCGGGCGCGCCGCAGAACGCCTCGATATGGCGCAACCCCCGCTCAGCCGTCAGATCAAGCAGCTCGAGGAAGACCTCGGCGCAATCCTGTTCAACAGGGGCCGGAGCACGATCACCCTGACACAAGCAGGTGAGCGGTTGCTGAAGCGCGGCAAGACAATCCTCGCAGAGCTTGAAGACACGCAACTGGAAGTGCGTCGGCTGGGACAAGGGGCGGAAGGACGACTCAGGATTGGGTTCGTCGGCTCTGCCACATACGGAATTCTGCCAAACATCATCAGATCGTATCGGGCGAATTACCCGGACGTGAACCTAAGTCTGATCCCGATGAACAACGCCGAACTGCACCGGTCCCTGGTGTCACGGGAACTGGACGTTGTATTTGCGCGCCCAACCCTGAAGGATCCCGAGTTCCTGTCAAAGCATTTGGTTGAAGAAAAGCTGATCCTCGCCTTACCTGACATCGTCGATACGGGAACTCGGACAGTGGCCAAGCTCGAACGGCTGATGACCCACCATTTGATCCTCTATCCCGAACGCCCCAGGCCCAGCTATGCCGACATGGTTCTCAAGGCGGTTGAGGATGCGGGATTCGAGGCGCCCCTGCGCATCTGGTGTATGGATCTGCAAACCGCCCTCAGTCTTGTTGCGGTCGGTGAAGGCGTGTGCATTGTCCCAGAATCCGTCGCCAATGCGCCGCGCAAGGGTATGAAGTTTCTCAATATCGAACCCGAGATCGCGCGAACTGAACTCTCGGTCAATTACCGCCTCGATGAACAGGGCGTTCACGTCAAGAATTTCGTTAACATCGCGCAGAAAGTCGCGCGAAAGAGCCCTGTCAAAAAGGGGTGAAGGTGCAAAGCGCGTTGGCCCTGCACGCAGATTTCACACGCCCAGCCAAGTGTGCTGTGCGTCTTCATCGGCCTTGATCGCCTCGGCATCTCCCGTCCAGACGATCTGCCCTTTGCTGACGACGACCACATCGTCGGCAAGCGACGTGGCAAAACCGAAGTTCTGCTCAACGATGATCATCGACAGGCCCGCCGCTTTCAGCTCTTGCAGCTTGTCGTGGATCAGTTTGACGATGATCGGGGCCAGGCCCTCGGTCGGTTCATCAAGGATCAGCAGCTTTGGGTTCATCAGCAGTCCCCGCGCGATGGCCAGCATCTGCTGCTCGCCGCCCGAAAGCTGCGTGCCGCCGTTGTCCATGCGCTCTCCTAGTCGCGGAAACAGGTCCAACACCCGCTCCATCGTCCATTCAGGGTTCGACCCGCCAAACCGCTTGGCCGCGATTTCGAGGTTCTCACGCACACTGAGCGACGGAAAGATATCGCGCGTCTCTGGCACATAGGCGATCCCGCTCTTGGCGATGTCAAATGGTTGCCCCGCGATCGGCTTACCACCCCACAGGATTTCGCCGGACTTCAGCGGCAAAAGGCCCATGATCGTTTTCAGTGTCGTGGACTTGCCGGCGCCGTTTCGCCCGAGGATGGCCAAAACCCGGCCCGTCTGCGCTTGAAGCGACAGGCCGTAAAGGACCTGCGTTTCGCCGTACCCGGATTCGATTGCGTTCAGTTCAAGCATCTTCCCAGCTCCCCAGATAGATTTCCTTGAGCAGGCTCGACCCGCGTGCCTCTTCGGGCAGACCATCAAAGACCACTTCGCCGTAGTTCAGCACCGTGATCGTGTTGGCCACGTCAAACGCAAGGTCCATGTCATGCTCGATGATCAGCATGGTCAGGTCGCGGGGCAGGCCCGCCAGCAGGTCGTGAAAGCCTTTCGACATTTCCGGCCCGACGCCGCTGGTCGGTTCGTCCATCAGCAGAACCAGCGGCCGCGTGGCCAGCGCCACACCGACTTCAAGCTGGCGACGCACGCCATAGCTGATCTCGGACACTTTCGCGTGGATGAAAGGCATCAGGTTCACCTGGCTTGCCACCTCCTCCACGATCTCACGGACTTCGGGTTTTGCCAGGCTGTCCGACCAAAGCTGCGTCGCATTGCCGGTGTGGACTGCCGCCGCAAGCCCAAGGTTTTCCTCGACCGTCAGACCATCGAACAACGTGTTCTTCTGGTAGCTCCGCGAAAGCCCACGACGGGCGCGTTTGGCAACGGGAAGTGCTGTGACATCTTCACCGGCGAGATGCACCGATCCGCTGTCTGGGGTCAGCTCGCCGACAAGCTGGTTGAAGAGCGTCGTCTTGCCCGCCCCGTTCGGCCCCAAGATCACCCGGCGCTCGCCACGTTCCAGCTTTAGCGACACATCGCGCGTGACGTGAACGGCGCCAAAACTTTTGTCCAGATTACGTGTCTCAAGCATCGGTCAACACCTCCTCAGGCTCCTGTTTGCGGGTCGCATCGGCGAGACGGCGGTCGAATACGCCGCCCCAGCGGGCCTCGATCCAGCCGAAGATGCCATTGGCGCGGCTCATCACGACGGCGATCAGGATGACACCGACAACGAGGTGCCAATAGGTCGTGACCGAGCTCAGTTCATGTTTCAGGACAACAAAGGCGGCTGCTCCGATCACCGGTCCGACAAGCGTTCCAAGACCACCAAGGATCACCACAACCAGTGCTTCGCCCGAGACCGTCCAGCTGAGCAGACCCGGGGAGATGTACATGATGTGTTGTGCGGCTAGCGCACCGGCGAGGCCTGCGATCATGCCGGACAGTCCGAACACATCGGCCTTTACACGCCAGACCGTCAGGCCAAGCGCGCGCATCCGCTGCTCATTGTGCATGACACCGGTGAGCGAGCGGCCAAGACCGGATCGGAGGATCAGTACAGAAGCACCGTAGACCGCCCCGAGAGTGGCCAGACAGAAGAGAGCAAAGCTGCGACTGTTGTTCAGATCGACGCCAATCAAGCTCAAGTCCAGCCGGGATATGCCGCCCAACCCATCGTCGCCGCCAAAGAGCGGCGCCTCGAATACGTAGGAATAGGCCAATTGCCCGAAAGCGAGTGTCGCCATGATGAAATAGATACCATGGCTGCGCGACCCGATGGCGCCGATGACCCAGGCAGCCGCGCCGGTCAGCGCGATACTGCCCGCCATGGCAACGGGCAGTGCGATCCCCGCCTTGGTCGACAGGACTGCGTAGGCATAGGCCCCGACCCCCATCAGAGCGCCATGGCAGAGCGAGACCATGCCACCGAAGCCCGCAACGATGTCGAGCGCCAGAACCAGCATGGCAAGGATCAGGATCTCTGTCAGGATCTCCAGACCGAAATATTCAGCCGTGAAAGCCTGAAAGAGGGCACCGGCTGCGAGCAGGACCAGAGCGGTGTAACGAAGAGTGTTGTGGCGAAACATCGTCTTATCCTTTCGCTGGAAAGAGGCCCTCTGGCTTGATCACAAGGACCGCAGCCAAAAGCGCGTAGATGAGAACAGAGGCCAGTTGCGGGGCCAGAACCGCACCGAAAGTCTGCACAAAGCCATAGATCAGTGATCCGGCGATGGCGCCCTTGAGGGAGCCGAGACCACCGATCACGATCACGATCAGAGTCGGGATCAGGATCTGCAGACCCATGTCGGGCGTCACACTGAGAAGCGGTGCCGCGACGGCCCCGGCCAGGCCCGCAAGGGCACAGCCCAGACAGAAGACGATGAAGAACAGCCGTTCCACATTGATGCCCAGACAGGCCGCCATGGCATCGTTATCGACACCGGCACGGATCATTGCGCCGATCTGGGTGCGGCTGAGCACGAAGGCCAGTGCGCCGAAGATGGCGAGACCCAGAACGATGATGAACAACCGGTAGGTCGGATACTCGACACCAAGGAAGGTCAGACGACCGCCAAGCAGCGTGGGTACGTCGATGGCGAGAGCCAGATCTCCCCAGAAGATGCGAGTCAGATCGAGCAGGACAAAGATCAGCCCGAAGGTGACGAGAACCTGTGCCATGGGCCCCGATTTCCGCATGCGCTTTATGAGGCCGGAATAGAGGAGGATCCCCACCCCGGCGACCGCCACGGGCGCCAGAAAGAACCCCATCCAGTAGCCGCCCACGGCAGCCAGCGAGGCAGCGAAATACGCGCCAAGAGCATAAAGCGAGCCATGCGCGAGGTTCACGAAGTGCATCAGCCCGAAGATGACCGTCAGGCCGATGGAAAGAAGAAACAGAAGCATGGACAATTGCAGGGCGTTGAGCGCCTGAAGGGTCCAGAATCCAAGATCATGTGCCATGAGCTAAGTCCTCCTCGGACGTTATGTCCCGGCCGCAGGCGAGCGGCCGGGACAGATTGGTCAGTTGGAGTCGGGTGCCATCTCGCAGCCATTGGTCGCGTCGGCTTCCGCGGGAAGCTGAGCTAGGACCTTCTGCGTCAGCCCACCTTCACCAGCGACGGTTTCGTAGACATAGACGGGCTGGATGATGTTGTTGGTTGCGGGGTCGATGGAGAGCTGACCGCGCGGCCCCTCAAAGCTGACCTGGCGCAGGGCAGTCGCCAAAGATGCACGGTCATTTGCGCCGGTTTTTGTTGCCTCAATCAGCGCGCGAGCCGCATCGTAACCTTGGACGGCGAATTCCGACGGCGCGCGGCCGGTTTCCTCGGTGAACGCGGCCACGAAAGCGGCGTTCGCCTCGCTGTTGATGGTCGGCGCGTAGTGAAGCGCTGTGATGACGCCTTCGGCAGCCTCGCCCTGTGCGTTCACATAAAGCGGCGAGGTCAGGAAGCCCGAGCCATAAAGGGGAAGGTCAGCTTTCAGGCCAAAGCTGTCATATTGCTTGACGAAGGAAATCGCCTCGCCGCCTGCATAGAAAACGTAGACCGCATCCGCACCGCTGGCCTTGGCCTGGGCGAGATAGGGACCGAAGTCCTGCGTCTTTTGGAACGGCGTGAATTCCTGCCCGACGATCTCGCCGCCTGCGGCGGTGAAGGTCTCGGTGAAGGCGTCGATCATCTGGCGACCGGCAGCATAGTCAGGCGCAAGCGTGAACACCTTCTTCACACCCTGCTCGGCCATCCAGGTGCCCATCGGACGGTTGATCTGGCCGTTGGAAAACGACATCCGCGTGATGTAGGGTGAACAAGACCCGCCAGTCGCTGCATCATTGCCGGCATTAGCAACGATCAGTGGCACACCTGCGCCATGCACCATGTCACGCACCGCACCCAGAACACCGGAACTGACGATCCCGACCATGACATCGACCTGGTCCTGTAGGATCAGTTTCTTGGCTTTGCCAAGTGCGACAGGCGGCTTCACCTCGGTGTCTTCACGGGCGATCTCAAAGGTTGCACCAGTCTCGGAACCGAACTGTTGCAGACCGAGGTTGAACCCGGTCTCAATTTCATTTCCGAGCGACGCATATACACCCGAGAACGGGAGCAGAAGGCCCACCTTGATCTCTTCTTCTGCCACAGCAGGCACAGCGAAGCTGGTGGCGAACCCAAGGGCCGCCAGGATTGCGCGTTTCATTTTGTATCTCCTCCAGTTGGTTAACGACCCCTCCTCAGGGCCTAGCCTAAGTCGCCCCCACCCACCGGGACTGTGACACCGGTGATGTATGAGGCTTCGTCCGACGCCAGAAACAGGATGGGACCTGCCTGCTCGTCGAGCGTTCCATATCTTTTCATGAACGAGGACTGGATCGTCTGGTCGACGATGGTCTGGTACCAGTCTTCGCGTTGTTCTTCTTCGGCATTGGGGTTGCGCGGTACGACCCGCGGCGGGGCTTCGGTTCCGCCCGGTGCGGTTGCAACGACGCGGATCCCGCGTTCGGCAACTTCCCAAGACAGGCTAGCCGTGAGCGCGTTCACGCCGCCCTTCGCTGCTGCGTAGGGCACGCGGTTCAGTCCGCGGGTCGCAATGGAAGACACATTGACGATGGTGCCCTTACCTTGCGGTAGCATCCGTTCAATGGCGGCGCGGCAGCAGTAGAGTGTCGGGAACAGCGAACGGCGCACTTCTGCGTCGATCTGCTTGGGCTCGTAATGCTCAAACGGTTTGGCCCAGATCGTGCCACCGACGTTGTTGATCAGGATGTCGATGCGGCCCCAGAGATCCACGGCCTTGCCGATGGCCTTGTCGCAGCCACTCCACGTCTCGAGGTTAACCGAGATCGCCTCGACCTCGCCCCCCGCTTCGCGGATCGCCGCGACGACGTCTTTGCGTGCGGGCGAGCGGTCCACGATCAGAACCCGTGCGCCTTCGCTTGCCGCTCGTTCGGCGACGCGGCGGCCGATACCTTGTGCCGCGCCGGTGACGACCATCACCTTGTTGTCGAAACGGCCTGTCATGCCGCTTCGGCCTTCTCTTCGGTGGGGTTGAATTTCTCGTAGTAGAAATTCGTGGGCTCGACGCCCAGTTTCCCGAAATGCGCGCGCACGGCATCGACCATAGGCGGCGGGCCGCACAGGTAGACGTCGCAATCGCCGCCCGACAGGTCATCGCCGCTGAGGTGATCGGTCACGAACCCCTTGCGCTCATGCGCGTCTTCTTCGGCGGCCAGAATGGTGATCACGGTGACGTTGCCGATCTTTTCAGCAAGCGCGCTAACGCGATCCAGTTCCACGAGGTCAGCGGCGCGCGTCACGGCATAGTAGAGCGTGATCGGGTGCTCTGCTCCCTGCTCAGCCACTTGTTCCAGCATGGAGAGGAACGGCGCCAGACCGGTGCCACCGGCGAGCCAAACCTGCGTGCGCTCGATTGGCCGCAGGTAAAAGGCACCCATCGGACCGGTTGCAGTCAGAGCGTCGCCGGGCTTCGCCTGCTCGCCAAGATAGGTGCTCATGACACCGCCGGGCAGGTTGCGGATCAGGAATGTTGCTTCCTGCGCACCCGGTGCGGACGAAAAGGAATAGGACCGGTGTTTGTCCGTACCGGGGACTGTCAGGTTCACATACTGGCCCGGCAGGAAGTTGATTGGCTTGGCCAGATTCACCCGCAGACCGAAGGATGTCTCGGAAAGTTTGTCAACGCCCTGCACTTCGGCTTCCACTGCCTCGGGCGCGGTCTTGCAGATGGCGGATGAGGCCGGAACCCGCACAACGCAGTCGCTTTCTGGGGTCATCTGGCAGGTGAGCGCGTAGCCTTCTTCGGCCTCCTCGTCGCTCATCGACTCGTCCATGTAGAATTCCAGCTCGTACTCGCCCTTCTCGACAAAGCACTTGCAGGTGCCGCAGACGCCATCGCGGCAGTCCATCGGCAAGTTGATCTTCTGACGGAAGGCCGCATCGGTTACCTTCTCGTCGTCATCGCACTGGATGACGCGTGTGACGCCATCTTCGAAATTCAGGGCAACGTTGTAGGTCGTCATGGCATGCTCCTCCCTTATCCGCGCACCCAGACGTAGATGCGCGGAGGTCTTCAGGCTCCCGGAGTAACGGGGATCAGGTGTGATAGACGTCGATCACGTGGTGGATGTGATCGTTCTTCAGGACGACCTTCTTATCGGTGATCAGCGGCTTCGGCCCGCTGGTGTCGATCGAGTAGAACGACGTGCCCCAGTGGGTATCGGTCTCGGCGTAGCGGTAGCTCAGCGTTTGCCAGTTGAAGCGCAGCTTGATTTCGCTACCTTCGCGGCTCAGCACTTCGATACCCGACAGATAGTGGTTCGTGCGCGGCTCCGGCAGCGAGGTCGCCGACGACCGGTCGGTCTTGATCCGGAATACGCGGTCCTCGATGCCCTGCTTGTTGGGGTAGTACATCAAGGACATCTCGTTCTGCGGATCCTCCGTCAGCGTGTCGAAGTCATCCCATGCGGGCATCCAGAACGGACAGTCCTTGTGGTAGAATGTCAGCCAGGTGTCCCAGTCGCGATCGTCCAGAGCGCGGGCCTCCGCGAAGAGAAAGGCCTGGATGTCTTCGAAGCTCATCACATCGGTTGCAGGGCGTTCAAGAGTCGCAGTTGTCATGTTCTTTCCTCCTCACTCGGCTGCGACCGACGCCTGAGGCGCGGTTTCGCGTTCCTTGGCGATGGCGTCTCCCATCCGCTCGGACCAGTTGCTGTGCTGGATGACGAAGAGCCCTTCGTCCTCAGTGCGCGCACCGGACATAACCGGGTTGATGCCAAGGGCCTTGGCGTCTTCATCGGGACCTTCGATCCATTGGGTTGCTCCGCGGGTCAGGTCGTTCCACTTGGCGTGTGCCGCACCGGCATAGCCGCGCTGTGTGGCCCGGAATTCTTCGGTATCATCCGGCGTCGCCATGCCAGAGGCATTGAAGAAGTCCTCGTACTGGCGGATGCGTCGGGTGCGTGCTTCCTGGCTCTCGCCCTTCGGCGCGATGCAGTAGATCGTGACCTCGGTCTTGTCGACCGAGACGGGCCGGAAGACGCGGATCTGGCTGGAGAACTGGTCCATCAGGAAGACGTTTGGATAGAGGCAGAGGTTGCGCAGCACTCCCACCATCCATTCGGCCTTGGTCTTGCCGTACTTCTCCGTCCATTCCTCCAGACGCGGATAGCCGGGGCGGTTGGTCGGGTCGGCCCATTCCGTCCAGAGCAGGATGTGACCATTCTCGTAGGCGTGGAAGCCACCGCGCTGCTTCGCCCATTTGGACGCGTCGGTTGCCTTGATGTTGTCTTCTTTGCCGTCATCGGTACGGTGCGCCGTCGTGGCCACGTAGTTCCAGTGCACGGCCGAGACGTGGTAACCGTCAGCGCCGTTTTCGGCCTGCAGCTTCCAGTTGCCGTCATAGGTGTAGGTGGACGAACCGCGCAGCACCTCGAGACCTTCGTCAGCCTGATCGACGATCATGTCGACCATCTTGCGTGCTTCGCCGAGGTACTCCTCCAGCGGCTTCACATCGGCATTGAGGGAGCCGAACAGGAAGCCACGGTAGTTTTCGAAGCGGGCAACTTTAGTCAGGTCATGGGAGCCGTCCTTGTTGAACTGCTCAGGATAACCTGCACCCTTGGGATCCTTGACCTTCAGGAGCTTGCCAGTGTTGGAGAATGTCCAGCCGTGGAACGGACAGGTGAAGGTTTTCTGGTTGCGGCGCTTGAAGCGGCAGAGCTGCGCACCACGGTGCGAACAGGCGTTGACCAGCGCGTGCAGCTCGCCGTCTTTATCGCGGGTGATGACGACAGGCGTGCGGCCCATGGTCAGAGTAAAGTAGTCGCCCGGGTTCGGGATCTGGCTTTCATGCGCCATGTAAATCCAGTTGCCTTCGAAGATGTGCTTGATCTCAAGCTCGAACAGCTCTTCGTCGGTGAAAATATCTCGGCGGCAGCGGAACACGCCATTTTCCGGGTCGTCCTGAATGGCGCCGTCGAGCCGTGCTTCGAATGCGTCGAGATTGGATTGGGTGAACATCTGTGATCCTCCTCCAGACTGCCTCAGCATGGATGCATCGGCTGGTTTGTTGTTCGTGTCGCGGGACTATTCACCCGCGACGGCTTTCATGCTCCGCCGACCATCTCGGCGGAAGAAATCGATCTTGTCGGGGTCGAGCGTCGCGCCAATGCCCGGGCCGTGTGGAATTTCGACGCAGAAATCTCTGTAGACGATCGGATTTGCGAGAATGTCCTCGGTCAGCAGCAGCGGGCCGAACAGCTCGGTGCCCCACGCCAAGTCATCAACGGTAGAGAACAACTGCAATGCCGCAACGGTGCTCAGGCCGGTTTCGAGCATGGTGCCACCGTAAAGGCCAAGGCCCGCAGCCTGCCCAATGGCTATGACTTCTGAGGCGCGCTTGAGCCCGCCGGATTGCCCGATCTTTACGGCGAAGACGTCCGCAGCTTGTGCCGTTACCACTTCGAGAGCATCCTCAGGCCCGTTAAGCGCCTCATCAGCCATCACGGCGATTTCGTAGCTACGCGTCAGTTCTGCCATTGCCCGGCGATAACGCGCGGGGACAGGTTGCTCGACAAGTTCGCAGCCCGCCTCTTGCAGCCCCCTCAGACCCCAACGTGCATCCTGCAACGACCAAGCCGTGTTGATGTCAACGCGCACGCTGGCTGCATCACCAACCGCCTCTTTGATGCGGGCGACATGGGCCACGTCATCACGGACCGCTCGCTTGCCGATCTTCAGTTTGAAGACGTTGTGGCGGCGGGTTTCGATCATCTGCTGGGCTTCGGCGATGTCGGTCTCGGAATTGCCGGAGGCCAGCGTCCAGGCGACCGGTAGACGTTCGTGAACGGCCCCACCAAAAAGTTGCGACACCGGCACGCCCAAGCGCTTGCCCAGCCCGTCCCACAGAGCTATCTCGACAGCTGTCTTGGCGATCCGGTTACCTTTCACCAACTTGTCGATGAGCTGTATTGCACCATTCACATCGTCGCTGTTGCGACCAAGCAGGCCGGGCGCGATATAAGTCTCGATCGCCGACTGGATGCCTTCAGGGCTTTCCGGTCCGTAGCTCAGCCCGCCAATCGTCGTGCCTTCGCCGATGCCTTCGGAGCCGTCCGAGAACTTGACCCTGACCAGCACCGCAGTTTGCGTACGCATCGTGGCCATCGAAAGCACGTGACCGCGAATGGTGGGAATGTCGAGGATCAGGGTCTCGATCTGGTCAATCTTGGTCACTGGGGCTCACCACATCTGCAGGTTTCTAATGGATGCAGATTGCCCGCCCGAGCCGGATTCTGTCGATGATTGGGAGGGTCTTGGATAATACCCTGGCGAGATGGGACAGTAAAAACCGAGCGAAGGTCAGACCCGGTTTCAGGCCGCTCTTCGCCGTCAATTGAAAAACAGCTATTTAGATTTTCTGGAAACAGGTCTCACCGAGAAACCTTCCGCAGCACGTGAAATTCTAGTTGGCATTTTTGCTAGAACGCAGGTGGCACAAGGTAAGTAGCTCCACAACAACTGCAATGCTGGCTGAAAAAGTTGAACGAATGCAAGAGTTACGCAGCGAGCAGCAGTCATCACTCACCCTCCCAACAATTCCTCGATGAAGTCCTCCTGCCGGTCGAGCGCCGCCTTCCAATCCTTCGGCACGGCGGCTTCCCTTTCGAGCGTCTCGGGCTCGGGCTGCCCGCGTCCGGCCTCAATCGGCATCACGCTCATCGCGCGCGCTTCGCGCCGCTGCGATCGATCCCGGACAGGCGCACGTTCGGCTAGTTTCGCCTGGTCGTCTGCGCCGACCTCAAAGTCACCGCCCCAGGGCCCCACGCCCTGCACACTCGGCGGATAGGGGAACGGCTTGCCGTCCTGGCGGGCCAGCATGTCCTTGAAGAACGGATCGTCGTAATACTTGATCCGGCTAGCCTTGATAGGGTGCTGGGGCGAAGCGAGGATTATGACCTCGTCGGGATCCATGAGGCGCGCTTCCGTCTCGGAAAGTAGCGGCCGCTCTTCCAGACGCGCCGAGGTCGAGGTCGCGCCAAGGAAGCCCTTGTTGCGACCGTACATCCGGGTCACCGCCTCGCGGGTGGTGCTGCCGACCGCGGCGGAGACCTCTTTCACCGTGCGCTGGTCCCGCGGGGTGATGTAGAGCTTCAGCCCTGCCCCGTTCTCGAGACTTTCACGGCCCTCGGGCCCGTAAATCCGATCAAGCGAAGCCAGCGACTGCGCGATCATCGCGACGCGGCCGCCATAGCTTGCCAGCGAATGGATCGCCCGCTCGAGATAGGGCATCGCCCCCATCTGCTGGAATTCGTCGATCATCATCATGACCGGCCAGGGCTCGTCCGGGCCGGGCTCGTTCAGCCGGATCGAGGCGATGAGATCGGCGAACATCAGGCGCAAGAGCGGCGCCAGCGTCGCGATGTGATCCTCGGACACCGCGATGTAAAGCGACTGAGGGGTCTTCCGGAAGGTCGAGAAATCGAAGTCGCTCGCCTCGGTGGCCGAGCGCACCGCCGGGTTGTCCCATTGCTTGAGACCGGCCGTCATCAGCGCCTGAATGTTCGAGGTCAGCAGCCGCGACGAGGCTGAGGCCGCATTGGTCCAGAGCTCGCGCAGGATGTCTTCCTCGGCCTCGTCGGCATAGGTCTTGTACTGGGCGTTCTTGTATTCGCCCCCGGCGACGATCTTGTTCACCTCGCCGAGGTTCGGCGTGCCGCGTTGGATCGCCAGCAGACAGGCCGCAACGAAGATCGACTTGCCGGCCTCGGAAAAGGTGTCGAGCGTCTTGTTGTCCTTGTCGAGGAAGAGGTCTGCCAGGATCGAGACCTCGGTGAAGCGCTGCGCGAATGTCGGGGCCTTGGCAATCCGCGCAAGCGGGTTGTACCGATGCGTGGCATTGGCCCAATCAAACGGGCTGAACCGATAGACCTCGTCGCCGTTGAGCGCCCGGAGCCGCGCGGTCTTCTCGAAGTTCTCGCCCTTCACGTCCAGCACCACAACCGAGCCCGCAAAGCTCAGAAGATTCGGGATCACGAAGCCAACCCCCTTACCGGCCCGGGTCGGCGCGACCATCATCACATGCGGGATGGTGGTCGAGGAGATGAACTCAGCTTTGGACGTCGGGGCTCCGAGCTTGCCACAGACAAAGCCCTTGCCAGGCGCTTGAAGCATGTCGTTCTTCTTCAGCTCCGCCTTGGTCTGCCAGTGGGCCGAGCCATAGTCGTCCCGCTCCTTCTTCCAGGTCCAGGCAAGCGCCAGGGCGCCGAGGCCAATCGCCCCGAAGCCTACGGCGCCAAACCCCACCTTGAACGCTTCGGGATGCGCCGCTCGGGTGCCCGCGCTGGCTTTCCAGAGCGCCAGCATGTCAAAACTACCAAACCCGGTTTTCAGGGCCAGGGTCAGGTAGAAGGCGGCGACGATGGTGCCGATGACGGCGCCGCAGATCACCCCGAAGAGGAGCGCGGCCCAAAGGGGGAGTGTCTTGGTCATGGTTGTCATCTCCCCCTTAGAATTCCATCTCGTCATCGAGACCACGATCTAGTGTTTTGTTTCGGGCAAGTTCACGCCCCATTTCCTGCGCCTCTTGCTGGCCGCGCATCCGCGCCACCTCCGTCGCCTTGTCCTGCTGCAACCCGGCGGCGCGGTCGGTGAAGACTTGGTCGCCGGTCTCCTCAAACGTCATCTCGAGGAATTCCTGCGTGACGGTGATCTGGTCGAGCTTGCTCGGAAGGGCCGCGTCCAGCACCTCGTAGTTGCCGCGGCGAAGTGCAGCCAAACCCTCCTCACCCAACTCCTTGAAGAGCTCGGATTGCAGGGTCCGCTCAACCACCTCTTCCTGTTCCTCGGTGAGCTTGCCGTCCCGAAGCATGTCGGCCAGGTCCTGCAGGTAGGGATTGGGCGTCCGGTCGTCTTCGTCGATGAGGGGCAGTGTCGCCTCCTCTTCGTCCGCGAGGGTTCGGCCGATCTCGACGCCCAGTTCCTTCGCCCGCTCCATCAGTGCGTCCATCACGCCGTCGACCTTTTCGAGCGCGGCATCGAGCTGGTCGTCACTCGCGGTCTCCACGCTGAGACCGTCCTTGGCCAGCACCGCATTCATGTCGCGCTCAACCCAGTCCTGCGCCATACCGTAGTTCCGCGTGCCGCCGGCCATGATCCGGGCCACCAGCTCCTCGCTGTCCATGCCTGCCTCTTCGGCACTCTCGAGCACATCGCGCAACCCCTCGTCATTGCCGGACTGCAGCGCGCCGATCAGCACCACGCTGCCCGCCCCCGGGGGATAGGGTTCTTCAAGCTGCTTGCCGAAGCGCGCCCGTAGCTCCGGGTCGGGCACCATCTGCGAGAGATCCGCGATGATCGGCGCGGCCTTGGCCTCGAATGCGGCGCACTCGGCCGGGTCCAGTTCCTCGGCCTTGAGCCTGAGCGCCTCGATCGTGCGCTCGGAATAGTCGATCGCATCACCGACGGTCTTGATGTCCTTCATGTCTATCTCTCCTTCGGTGAAGTTCCACGGCGCGCCGGAACCGAGCCCCTCCGCCATGCCGCGCAGGGCGCGGGCCATGTGGCGCTGGTCCATCCGGTCCAGCAGGTCAGCGAGGTTCTTGTAATCCTTGGCGAAGCCCACCACCTGCGCCTGCGCCATGGCGGTTTCCTGGGCCGTCAGGGCGATCTCGCGCGGTAGGCGGGCCTCTTCCTTGGCGCGGTAGATCTCTTCGATCCCGGCGGGTTTCTCGAAGATGCCGCGCTCGAGCCGCGTGGTGGCATCAAGCATCACGCCGTAGCGTTCCGCGATCTCGGCCTGTTTCTCGCGCATGAGCTGCGGCGACATCACGCCTTCGGCCCAGCAAGAGAACCAGGTGCCTTTCTCGAGGCCGCGATTGTTCAGGATGATGTGGGCGTGTTTGTGCGCCCGGTCGTCATGGACCGCGAGCACATAGTCCCACTGATCGCCGTATTCGCCGCTCTCGAAAAAATGCTCCGTCCAATCCATGGCGATGTCGCGCACCTGATCGACCGTCACGTCGGTCGGGAAGGAGAGCAACATGTGAGAGGTGAAGCCGAGCTTGGTCGAGCCGCGCCAGGTCCCGGCCCAATCCTCGATGATGTCCTCTTTCTGCCCCTCAGACAGCACCGCCGCATCGGTCAGCGCATTGGTCATTGTCGAGTAGGTGTAGACCGCCTTGTCGTTGATGTAGGAGATCTGCGCTCCGAGCGACGCGCGCGTCTTGCAGCCTCCCGCCCGGATCCGTTTGAAGACCGCCGCCCGGCTCTGACCCGACGCAGCCTTCAGCGCGTTGCGCGCCGACATGGATCCGACGCGCGAGAAACTCCGCCCCTGCCGACGCCCCGCCAGCCGCGCGTCGATCCGCGCTGCGGCCTGACCCCGGATGCGCTCATCCTCCCAGAGCCGGCCCATGACCGAGGCGTAGAGGGCGAGGGGATCAGCCACTGCGCACCAGCCTCAGACCGCCGTTTGTCACGGGCGAACCGTCCTCCAGAACCGCGCTCTCCGCCCCCTGCCCTTCTTCCTTTTGTGGCCACTCCTGATGACGCATCGCCTGCGCCGCATCTTTCATCCGGCCCAATTCACGGCTCATGGATTGCGCCAGATCAAGGAGATCAATCAGCACCGCGCGGTCTGCCTCCGAGACCTCCAGCCGACCGCGATGGACCGCCTTGGCGAGCATCAGTCCGGCGTCGCTCACATCCTTCGCCTGACGCCACGCTGCACAGAATTCCGCGACCAGATCACGGGGCACATCGAGGAATCCGCACCGTCCGCGCAGCACCGCATTCAACGCCTGCGACCGGTTGGCAAAACCCCGTTCGCGCCACTCCGCATCGAAGGCCTCCAGTTCGGATCGGCTTGCCCGGAATGCCACTGTCTCGCTCGGATCGCGCACCGTGATCCCCTCGCCCGCCTCCTCTTTCGCGAGCCGGTTCACGTGGCGCGCAGAGATGCCGAACGCCGCCGCCAGCTCCTTGGCACTTTCGCCCGCCGCAAAGCGCCGCGCGACTTCGATGCGCTGCTCAAGCTTCAGGTTTTTCGCTGGCCTCGGCACTAGGGCGTTCTCCCGCTGCCAGAAAAAGATTGCATGCGCAGACGCGCGCGAGGCAGCGATTGCTCGCAATCGCTTTCGCGTGCGGCGGAGCATTCAGCTTTGCGGGAAACGCCCATGACAGACCCCTCGGACAAAATGTGCAAACATTGGCCATATCCTGCCAACGTCTTCCTAATAGGGTGCAGTCAAGACTGCTCCGCAGCGCGACATGGAACGCCGCCGTCCTCATCGATGCGCGGCAATCTGGTCGAATTAATCTGCCTAAACTTGCGCTGGAGCAGCACGCGATGTCAGGCAAACCGAGCGCCCGAGCCGGTAACGGATCGGGCGCGAAGAACACGAAAACGGCCCGCGCGAGATAGCGCGGGTCCCACCATTCGAGGGCGTCACGAAGCTTCTGAGAGACGGTGTCAAACCCCTGCGGATCAGTAGACCCGCAGGGGTGTCTGGGTCAGTGACCCAGTCCCTGAGAGCGCAGGTCGTCGTAGCGGCTGCGGGCGATCAGCGCCTCGGTCTCGAGGCTGTCGAGTGTCTCGGGATGGGCGTCTTCATCAAACGCGGCGAGGTAGGCATCAAAGGCCATGTCGGCTTGCAGTTCGGCGAGGTCGATGGATTGTTCGAGTGTCATGGTGTGATCCTTTCCGTTGATCGTCGTTGGACGGATCGTGGAAAAGAC
>NZ_JAKRFC010000020.1:0-58228 GCF_022348205.1 Epibacterium sp. MM17-32
GGGGGGGGCCGGTCACCGTCACCGATCCGCGGGTCAAACGCTACTTCATGACCATCCGCGAGGCGGTGCAGCTGGTGCTCCAGGCTGGGGCCGAGGCGACGGGGGGCGAGGTCTTTGTGCTCGACATGGGCGAGCCGGTGTCGATCCTGCAACTGGCCCGCCAGGTGATCGAGGCCGCCGGATATCATGTGCGCGATGCGGCGAACCCCGACGGGGATATTGCCATCGACATCATCGGGCTGCGCCCCGGCGAGAAGATGGAGGAGGAGCTGACGCTCTCCACCGAACTGACCACCACCGCCCATCCCAAGATCTTCTGCGCCCGCGAGGCGGTGCTGTCGGAAATCGAGGTGGCCGCCCTGATGCGGGCGCTGCGCCAGGTGGTGGCGGCGGGCGATGGCGCCGGTGCGCGGCGGGTGATCGCGCGCTGGGTCGAGGGCTATGTGCAGCCGCAGGAGGACCGCAAGATGTCCTGAAAAGCCACAGCGGCCCAGAAAGCGGCTCCCGCCCGTTGAACGGGGCGGGCAACTGGGGCAGTAAGCAGGAAACACCGGTGCCACCGACGGGCCGGACGACAGGACAGATGACGGACCAAGGATACCCCCGCCCGTGACACGCCGCAGCCCCCGGACGCCCCAGCGCGCCGCGCCTTTCTGGATGGTCCTCGCGTTCGGCGGTGGCCTCGCGGCACCGCTGATGGCCGACACCGACACGCCGCAGGGCTTTGCTTGGCCGGAGACCCCGAGCCTTAATTTCTACGGGATGCCGGGGCTGATCGACATGCCCAGTGCCGAGATGATGCCGGATGCACAATTTGCGCCTTCGGTTGCCAGTTTTGCCGGTATCACGCGGATCAACTTGCTGGCGCAGGCCTTGCCGGGCGTTATGGTGGGGTTTCGCTATACGGAAACCAAGGATCGAAATCTCTTTGGGTTCGGGGATTACTACGACCGCAATTTCGATGTGCGGTTCCGCCTCTGGGACGAAGGGCGCTATCGCCCTGCTGTTGCGGTGGGGTTGCAGGATTTTGCCGGCACGGGGATTTACAGTGGGGAGTATCTGGTTGCGACAAAGCACCTGACCCCCCAGTCGCTGCCGGGGCGGCTCAAGGTTACCGCAGGGTTGGGCTGGGGGCGTCTCGGCTCCAGCGGCAGCATCGCCACGCTGGGTGATCGGGGCAGCTTTACCGCCGGGGATACCGGCGGCGAATTGTCCACTGACCAGTGGTTCCGCGGCGATGTCGCGCCCTTTGCCGGGGTGGAATGGACCTATGGAAAATGGGGGGTGAAGGCGGAGTATTCCTCGGATGCGTATGTGCAGGAGACGCAACAGGCCAGTGTGTTCGAGCGCAAGTCGGATTTCAATTTCGGGGTGGAATACCAGGCCAGCCGGCAGCTGCGGCTGGGGGCCTATTACCTCTATGGGTCGGAATTCGGCATCACCGCCCAGATCCAGATGAACCCGCGCCATCCGGCCACGCGCATGCAGCTTCCGGCGCCGACGCCGGTGGTGCCCCGCAGCGTCTGGGCGCAGGATGAGGCGCTGTGGACCGAGAGCTGGGCCGGCAGCCGTACCGCGCGCGTCAAGACCCGCGACCTCCTGGCCGAAGCGCTCCAGCAGGACGGGCTGATCCTGGAAAGCGTGACGCTGGAGGGCACCCGCGCCGAGGCCCGCATTCGCAACACCCGCTACCTGTCGCAATCGCTGGCGGTGGGGCGCACGGCGCGGGCGATGGCGCGCAGCCTGCCGCCCTCGGTCGAGACCTTCCGGATCGTGCCCACCTCCGGGGGCCTGGGGCTGTCTGCGGTGGAGATCCGCCGTTCCGACCTGGAGGCGCTGGAGTTCTCGCCAGAGGCGGCGGATGCGATCTGGGCGGTGGCCGCGGTCAAGGATGCCGGTCCGGTTGCCTCCGAGGCCCTGGTCTCGGAAGAGCTCTACCCGGCGTTTTCCACTTCCTTCACCCCCTATACCTCGCCCTCCTATTTTGATCCGTCGGTGCCCTTCCGGATCGATTTCGGCGTCGATCTGAAGGCCAGCTACAGCCCGGCGCCGGGCTGGAAATTTGCCGGGGCGCTGCGGCAGCGGGTCTGGGGCAATGTGGCCGATGGCCGTCCGGGCAGCTCGAAGCTGCCGGCGGTGCGCACCGATCAGTATGAATACGCTCAGTTCGACACCACGCTGGAGCAGCTCTATGCGGAGCGGCGCTGGACGCCGGGCCGCAACCTCTATGCGCGCGCCTCGGTGGGGTATTTCGAAAGCATGTATGGCGGGCTGTCCGGGGAACTCCTGTGGAAGCCGCCGAACAGCCGGCTTGGCCTGGGGGCGGAGCTGAACTATGTGCGCCAGCGCGATTTCAACCAGCGGTTCGGCTTTCGGGACTATGATGTGCTGACGGGGCATGCCTCGGCCTATCTGGAACTGCCGAAGAACTACCTGCTGCAGGTGGATGCGGGCCGCTATCTGGCCGGTGACATCGGCGGCACCGTGTCGCTGACCCGGACTTTCAACAATGGCTGGCAGCTGGGGGGCTTTTTCACCCTGACCGATGTCTCGGCGGAGGACTTCGGCGAGGGCTCCTTTGACAAGGGGATCAAGCTGTCGATCCCGCTTGGCTGGCTGCTCGGCCAGCCCTCCCGCAACGCCTACGGGCTGACCATCCGTCCGGTGCAGCGGGACGGGGGGCAGCGGGTGTCGGTGCCGGGGCGGCTTTATGGCCAGGTGCGCAGTGCCCACCGCAAGAGCCTGCAGGAACAACGCGCGAGGTTCTGGGAATGAGACATCTGCTGCGCCACATCCCGGCGGCGCTGCTGGGGCTGGCCGTGCTGGTCGGCTGCGCCCGCGGGCCGGAAGACACGCCGCTGGAGCTGGAAATCGGCCAGGTGCTGCGGGAGCAGCTGCCCTGGGGCAAGGAAAAGCCGCAGCCGCCCACCCTGACGCGGGCGCTTTTGAATAGTATCGAGGAGCCACATCTGGAGGTGGTGATCGAGTCGGAGGATCTGCGGGACTACGTGACGCTGCAACTGGCGCGCCAGGACGACCTGCCCGGGCGAATCGAGGTCTGGCGCACGGTGGACAATATCACCTTCGGGTTTCGCGACGGGCTGTTGATCTCCACCCGCGGGCTGCGCGGCACGCTGCTGTCCGCCGACGTGCCGGCGGACGGGCAGGGGCCCATGGGACCGGCAGGCGGGGGCCAGCGTAGCTATGAGTTCCGCGGCGATGACAGTGCCTCCTACCGGGTGCGTCTGGCCTGCGAGGTGAAAGACCTTGGCGCGCATGAGTTGGAGATCGTGGGGCTCCGCTATGCCACCCGCCATGTGCAGGAACGCTGCACCGGGCCGCAGGGCGGGCATATCGTCAATGACTACTGGGTTGATTCCCGCAGTGGTCGTCTGTGGCAGTCGCGGCAATGGGCCGGGCCGGAGGTGGGCTATATCCGGCTGCGTCAGGTCGTGATCTGAGCCGCCGGGGGCAAAACCTTGCCGATCTGGCCGCAGGATGTCGCGTTTTTTTGGCAACGGCGAAATAAAAACGAAAAAGCAAGGATCTTGATGCTAGTCAGGGCGTTGAAAAGAAACGGGGCCTGACTTAGGGTCCCTGCGAGGATATCCCATATCTCCACAGGAGTTTTGAAGACATGAAGAACATTATCGCAGTTTCCGCGCTGGCCATCATGGCCGCAACCGGTGTTGTTGCCCAGCAGCAGGGTGCTGCTGCTGGCGGTTCCGGCGCCGGTGGTGCCGGTGGCGCAGCAGGTGCAGGCGCCGGCGCAGGCGCCGCAGCGGGCGCAGGTCTGGGTGTTGGCGGTCTGGGCGCAGCGGGCATTGCTGCTGCTGCTGTTGCCGCAGCGGCCGTCGTGGCTGTTGTTGTCAATGACGACGACACTTCCACCACCACCACCACCAACTGATTTGCGGCAGCCCCCGGGGTCGCTCCCCGAGAGGCTGTCATGCAGAATAAAATCGAAACGGGTCCCCGTCGGAGGGGGCCCGTTTTTTTTTGGGGTGATTCTGTCTGTGGCCTGGGCCAGCGGGCCGGTTAATCGGGCGTGCGCCCTGTTGGGTGCGTTTTCAGAGGAAACCTGCAGGATCGGGGCAGATTGCCTGCAACCGAAGGATTCTGCCTCATGTCTCCGACCTCGCCCCAGTGTTCCGACCGTCTTGACCTGCCCTATCTGATGCCCGCGCAGGCGCAGAAACATGTGACTCACAATGACGCGCTGCACAGGCTCGATCTGGTGGTGCAGCTGGTGCTTGAAGAACTGGCGTGCGAGACGCCGCCGGCGGATCCCGGGCCGGGCGACATCTATGCCATCGGCGCCAGCCCCGTCGGCGCCTGGGCCGGGCAGGGCGGGCGGCTGGCCGCCTGGAGCGATGGCGCCTGGCTGTTCTTCGATGCCGCCGAGGGCTGGCGGGCCTGGGCGCGCGACAGCGCGCAACTGGTGGTGCGACAGGGCGGCAGTTGGAGCGCCGTGGAGGCCGAGGTGCGCGACCGGCTTGGTGTGGGCACCAGCCCGGATGCGCAGAACCCGCTGGCGGTTGCCGGTCCCGCCACGCTGCTGACCCATGTCGGCGCGGGCCATCAGTTGAAGATCAACAAGGCCAGCGCCAGCGATACGGCCAGTCTGCTGTTCCAGTCCGGCTGGAGCGGCCATGCGGAGATGGGGCTGGCGGGGGAGACTGCCTTTTCCCTCAAGGTCAGCCCGGATGGCAGCTCCTGGACCGAAGCCCTGCGCGCCGATCCTGCCAGCGGGCACCTGAGCGGGGCGGCGGTGCAGGCTTCGGCCAGCGATACCACCGCCGGGCGGCTGATGCGGGCGGACTGGGGCTATGGGCCGGGCAATCTCTTGGGGGCAGTGGCGCTGTCGGGCGGGGTGCCGACCGGGGCGGTGCTGGAGCAGGGCAGCAATGGCGGTGGCGACTGGCTGCGGCTGGCCGACGGCACCCAGATCTGCTGGGCGGCGCGCAGTGCCGGCAGCAGCTGGAGCTTTCCGCAGGCTTTTGATGCCGCCCCGGTGGTGAGCCTGACGTCGACCGAGAGCGCACCGCGCATGCTGGCTGCCACCGCGCTCAGCACCAGCAGCGTGACCCCGGAGAGCTATGACGCGGCCGGGGTCGCACAACCGGGTGACGGTGTGGCCTGTTTGGCGGTGGGACGCTGGGGCTAGCGCAAGTCGCGCCGATCAGAGACCGGCGCGGCTGAACACCCCGAAGATATTGCCGACCAGATTGGAGATCGTCAGCGCGTCGTTGATCGGGCTTTCGGTGGCCATGACCAGGTCGCCGGGGTTGATCTGGAAGTTGCGGGCCGAGAACAGCCCGTCCGCCGAGGTCAGGTCCAGGGTGAAGACCACCCTCGTCTGCCGTGGTCCCCGCACACCCGGTGCCACCGCGGAGGCCGGGTATTCCCGTAAAATGAGCAGCCCCTTGGGATCGGCCTTGCTGTCCTGGAACCCGCCGGAGATCGACAGCGCATCCATCGCCGAGACCTCATCCTTGGTGAAGATATGCAGATCCTCGGTACCGGTGGCCCCGAACGAGAGGAAATAGCGCGCATCCTCCTCGACAAAGACCCGGTCGCCGCCCCGCAGCAGCGTGTCCTTTTGTGGATGATTGAGCAGGCTGTCCACCGAGGTGCCATAAAGCTGCCCGCCGCGCATCAGGCGGATCTGTGGATTGTTGAGCCCGGCGGCAATGCCGCCGCCGGCAGCAATCAGCCCCATCACCGAATAATTTCGATCCGGCATCGGATAGGTGCCGGGGGTGATCACGCCGGAGACCAGATCGACCGAATTGTTGCGCCCCTCGGTCATGTCGAGTTGCAGCTGGGCGGAGGGCACGATGCTTTCCAGCTCCTGCTGCAGCTTTTCGCGCGCCAGCTCCGGGGTCATGCCGTTGACGTTCACATCCCCCACATAGGGCAGGAAGACCGACCCGTTGGCCGCCACACGCACGTCCTGCAACTGCACCATCTTCTGTCCGTTTGACGTCAAAAGAGAACTGGTGTTGTTGTCCCAGATCTGCATCGACAGACGATCACCTGGCCGGATGATCTGGGTCTTGGGGCCCCGGCTGGCATTGATCCAGGGCAGGGTTTCCTGTTTGCCGGTGGGCGGCCAATGCGCCACCGTGGGCAGGAAGGCCCGATTGACCGTGTAGAGGGCAAAATCCGCATCCGCATCGCTGGCCGATGCCAGTATTTCCTCGCTGGCAGGGGCGCCGCCGGGCAGGCGGGCACAGGCAGCGGGGAGAAAGGCGGTGGCGAGGGCGGCAACCAGAAGCGGAAGTTTCAGCATGAAGTCCTTGTCCCGATGGCAGTCGGGGCGTGTTTGTGAATATGTTGCAGGCACCATACTGGTGGGGGGAGTATCGTCAATGATTGCCCCCTTGCAAACAGGATCCAAGAGCAATGACCCGCGCGCCTGTGACATTCCTGCTAACGCCCCTTGTGCTCGGGGCCACCGGCCGCATCGGGCGGGTGCTGCGGTACCGTTGGGGGGTGGAGGCGGCGCTCTGGCAGACACGGCACCGGCAACCGGGGGCACAGTGGCGTCTGTGTGATCCGCTTGGACAGCCGGATGTGCTGGTGTCCACCGCACAGGCCGCGGGGCAGATCCTCTGCCTGGCCGGATCCGTGCCGGGGCGCGGAGGCGATCTGGCGGACAACACCCGGTTGGCGGAGGCGGCGGTGCGGGCCGGGGCGGCGGCGGGCGTGCGGGTGGTGCTTGTGTCGTCGTCGGCGGTCTATGGCGCGGGGCAGGGGCCATTGACGGAAGAGACTCCGCTGACCCCGGCCAATCCCTATGGCGTGGCCAAGGCCGAGATGGAGGCGCGGGCCTGCGCCCTGGCCACAGAGTTGGGGGTGGAGGTTGCCGTGCTGCGCATCGGCAACATTGCAGGTTTTGATGCGATCCTTGGCGGCTGGCGGCCGGGATTCCGGCTGGACCGGTTCACCGACGGGCGCACCCCTAGGCGCAGCTACATCGGGGTGCTGACACTGGCCGATGTGATCGCCGCCGTCCTGGACGTTCCCGACCTGCCCGGGGTGCTGAACATCGCCCAGCCCGGCCTGATCGAGATGGGAGCGCTGTTGCAGGCGGCGGGGCGGGATTTTGCAACAGTGCCCGCGCCGCCGAGCGCAATCCCGGAGGTGGCGCTTGACCTCTCCCGCCTCAGCGGGTTTCTGGCGCCACGGATGTCGCTGCCGGGGGCCGATCCGGCGCGGATGGTGGCGGAAATGGCCTTGTTAGAGCCACATATGAAGGAAACCCTCCGCCCATGACCTGGGACAAACGCCTGTTCGATCTGTTTTTTGTGACGCTGCTGATCGTGATCCTGGGTCCGATCCTGCTCGGCCTTCTGGCCTGGCTCTTGCTGAAGGAAGGCCGTCCGGTCTTTTACGTGGCAGAGCGGATGAAAGGCGTGAATCGCCCATTTAGACTCTGGAAACTGCGCACCATGACCGTTGTGGACGAGGACAGCGGCGTCTCTGGCGGCGACAAGGCGGCGCGGGTCACCAAAACCGGCGCCTGGCTGCGCTCAAAGCGGCTGGATGAGTTTCCGCAGCTCTGGAACATCCTCAAAGGCGACCTGAGCTTTGTCGGCCCGCGCCCGCCGCTGCGGCAATATGTGGAGGCGCACCCGGAAATTTACGCCGAGGTGCTGAAGTCGCGCCCGGGGGTGACCGGGCTGGCCTCGATCACCTATCACAAGCACGAGGCGATGCTGCTGGAGCGCTGCGCCACGCGCGAGGAGACCGATGCGGTCTATTCCCGCACCTGCGTGCCGGCCAAGGCGCGGCTGGACCTGATTTACCAGCGTCACCGGAACATGTGCTACGACTTTGATCTGGTGTTCCAGACCATCGGCAACCTATTCCGGCGCGGGCGCTGAGGAGTCAAAAAATCTCGATATCCGATGCCAGCCCGTCGAGACGGGAGAGGTTGGACATCAGGATCTGGTCTCCGCTGCCAAAATCCAGCAGCACGCCGCCGGACGTAACCTCGCCATAGGCTGCGAGAACAGCGGCACCGGTGTCCTGCCCGTCGAGGAGCGAGGTGGCCAACTGAAGAATATCCTCACCAAGGGCGAAGTCCTCGATCTCGTCCCGGTCATGGCCCCGTGCAAAGATGAAAGTGTCGGCCAAGGTGCCGCCACGCAGAAGGTCGTTGCCGCGACCGCCTTCGAGATGATCGACCCCTTGGTTGCCGTAGAGTGTGTCGTTGTCATTGCCACCGCGCAGCGTGTCGTCTCCGGTGCCGCCATAAAGAACGTCATCATCGTCTCCGCCTGACATCACATCGGAGCCGAAGTTGCCATACAGCGTGTCATTTCCGGAGTTGCCATAGAGGCTGTCCCAGGCCGATCCGGCAGAGATCCAGTCATTGCCAATGCCGCCGTGCAGCAGATCGTCACCGGCGCTGCCATAAAGAAGATCGTCGCCGTCGCCACCAAACAGGCTGTCCCAGCCGGAGCGGCCATGGATGGTGTCGTTGCCGCTGCCGCCCTCGACGTAATCCACGCCATCGCCGGAGGAGATATAGTCGTTGCCGCCCTCGCCGTAGATGGTGTCGAGCGCGGTGTTGCCGAACAGCCGGTCATGCCCCTCTCCGCCATAGAGCGTGTCATCGCCAGTACCGCCGGAGAGGCTGTCATTGCCTGCGCCGCCATAGAGGAGATCGGTGGAGCTCTCGCCCTCCAGCGTGTCATTGCCCTCTTCGCCCATCAGGCTGTCGGCCCCGGTCCCGCCGACCAGGTGATCGTCGCCAAAGCCGCCGTAGAACTGGTCATGGCCGCCGCCGCCTTCCATCATGTCATTGCCATCCTCGCCATAGAGCAGGTCACTGTCGTCCCCTCCTTGCAGGCTGTCGTGGCCGGCCCCGCCCCAGAGCGTGTCGCGTCCGGCCCCGCCCAGCAGGTGATCATCGCCGTCCTGGCCAAAGAGATCGTCGTTGCTATTGCGCCCGGTCAGACGATCCTCGCCGCTGCCGCCGACCAGTTGACCAGAGCCGGTCATGATCACCGGTGCGTCCGTTTCCGGCTGCGGTCGGTATAGACCGAGCAGATCCTGACGCAGGAAATCCTCCAGCGCCAGTGCGCTGCCATCCTGGGTGTAAAGGCGCAGGCTCTCGGAGCCATAGCGCAGTTGAGCGCCATCGTCTTGTGAGGTGATCTCCAGCTGGGTCACCGAGGTGAGGCCACTCCAGGCGCTGAGGTCGATGCGATCAGCCTCCGGATCAAAGGCATGGATCTCGTCGTGGTCGCCATCGGCTGCCAGAACAAAGACATCGGCACCCGCAGCCCCCACCAGCCGGTCGTCGCCGTGCCCGTCAAGGAGGACGCCCCCGCTGACGTCGGCGGTCAATGTGTCATTGCCACTGCCGCCCGCCTGCACGGCAGTGGCGGCGAGGGGCACAGCGGCATGCGTGAGGCCTGCTTCGGTTTCGGAGGTGGCAAAGACATGCAATGTGTCGCCCATCATCCGCAGCGCCAGCCCGTTCACATTGTCGAGCCCGAGACCGGTGCTGTCGGCCAGGCTGTCGAGCGCCAGCAACTGACCGCCCTCAAGAAGGGCAAAGAGTGTGAGCCCGTCGTCGCCCCCGCCCGCCACCACATAGGTCTGGCCGCCATGGGTGATGGCCTCCATCACTGTGACGGCCCCAAAGCGGGTGCTGAGCGTGTCGGTCTGATGATCCAGCAGGCTGAGTTGACCTGTGCTGCCCAGGCCGATGACCGAGATCGAGCTGCTGCCCGCCGCGGCCAGAAGCAGGACCGGCTGGCCGCCGGCTTCGGTTGCCAGCAGCGCGGTCGGCGCATGGATACCAACCCCGTCCCGGGCCCCGAGGCTGTCCACATGGGAGAGCCGCCCGGCGCTGTCGAGGCGGTAGGCGCTGATGCCCGCTTCCAGCCCCGAGGCGGCAAAGACATATTGCTGGCCGCCCAGGGCGGCGCCCGCCATCATCTGCACATCGCCGAGATAGGTGCTGCTGGTATCACCGCGACTGGCCAGCGGGGTGGGCGTGCCGTTGTTCCAGGCGAGGGTCACAAGCCCCGGCCGGTCAAGGCCTGCCGCCACCAGGATCTCACGGCCGGTGCCGGTGGTGGCCATGAGGCTGAAACGATCCCCGGAAAACCCGGTTTCATCATCATAAAAGGCCTGGCTGCGCGACAGGCCGCCGCTGCCCTCGACCAGGGCAGTCAGCGCATCGCTGCGCAAAGACACCCGCTCCATACCGAGGGAGAAGGAGGTTTCGTCGGCGCTCTCCGTCGCATTCTGATGATAGCGGAGGGCCTCGCCGGAAAGGCGGAAGTGATGAACGGTGTCGCCTGCTCCCATATGCAGGGCGATCCCGATCTGGTCCGAGGCCTGCTCCAGCACCAGCCGCGGCGCAGTGGCTGCATGCAGCTTGGCTGCCGTCTGGATGTATCCTGTTGTCGTGAATGTCGTCATGTCGGCCCACCCCGGCCTGTCGTTGAACCCGAGGGCTAACTTGACGGTCTGGGGTGGGCCGGCTGTGTCCGATATGTGGCCAAAGCAGGGACAGTGTTGCGGATTGTTTCCAGATTTTGCGATGGAAAAACGGAGATCGCAGTCGAGGAGACCGGCAGATTCTATTTACTGTTCTTCATGTTGTAGAGATGTTGGGCGATGGCTTTTTCGACATCGTCAAAGTAGGTGACCTCGCCGTTTTCGAGCACGGCCCCCGCATTGCAAAGGTTGCGCACCTCGGCCAGAGAGTGGGTCACCACGATGGCCGAGGCATGTTTCATGCGAGCCTTAAAAATGGCGGCACTCTTGCGCCGAAAGGCACTGTCGCCGACCGAGGTCACCTCGTCGACCAGGTAGGTGTCAAAATGCAATGCCATGGAGATCCCGAAAGCGAGCCGTGAACGCATGCCCGAGGAATAGCTGCGTACTGGCATGTGCAAATGTCCACCGAGAGAGGCGAAATCGTCAACGAAATCCAACATCTCATCCGTATCCACCCCGTAAATGCGCGCGACGAAACGGGCATTCTGCGCACCGGTCAGATCACGGTGGAAGGAGCCGGCAAATCCGACTGGAAAAGAGACCGACCCGCTTGACAGAATGCGCCCTGAGTCCGGATTCATATTGCCGGAAATCATGCGCAGGATGGTGGACTTGCCGGCTCCGTTTCGCCCCAGCAGGGCGATTGCTTTGCCCATTGGAATCGCAAGGTTAATGTCACGGGCCACGTATTTACGCCCGTTTGGGGTGATGAAGCTCTTGGTGAGGTTTTCCAGGACGATCATGGTGTCGGCCTCAGCGGCGATCCCGAAGCGAGTAGAGAATCAGCACCAGAGTTGCCCAGACCACCAAAAGGAACAGCGCTGTCAGCCCGAGCAGCAGGGCGCGGCGCGGGTATTGCGGGCTCTGTGCCAATGTTGGGTTCAGGTAGGCTGCCAGATAGCGGCTCTGACGCTGCGCTTCTGCCTGTGCGGCGTCGTAGTTCTGCAGGGCTCCGGTGTATTTCTGTTCGGCGAATTCCCGGTCCACGCTGAGTCGTTCAAATTCCGACACGAGGGTGGCGTAGTCCTCGCCGTCGCCTCTGGATGCCGCGCCGCCGCCGCCGAATTTCTCGCGTTCTTGGCGGATGCGTTCGCGGATCGCATTGATGCGCTGTTGGGATTGTTGCAGACGGGGATCATCCTCCCGCACGCTGGTCAGCAACAGATCGTAATCGACCAGCTCGGATCCGAGTTGCTGTTGGAGCGTGTTCAGCAGGCCCATTTGCAGCTGGATGTCGGCGTTTGGGTCCACGATCTGGGTGCGTGAGCGGAAGGCCGTCAGAGCCTGACGGGCTGTCTTTAGCTGTTCGACCGCAGTGTCCAGTTCCTCCCGGGCGTAGCGCATCGCATCCTCGCGGGCGATAGCGGAGAGCTCGTTGATCATTCGAGAGCTCTCGGCAAAGATGACCTGCGCGATCTCATGGGCTTCTTCCGGGGTGAAGGCCTTTACCTTCACTTCTATAAGGCCGGTGCCTGGGGCGTAAGAAATCAAAACCATCTTGTGCCAATACTCGACCAAATCTTCGATGGAACTGTTCCTGGACAGCGAGAAGATCGGATCGATCGCAGCATGGCGGCTGAAACGCGTCCGCAGGTCGATCGTGGCGTCGACCTTTTCCACCAGTTCCTGGGACTGGATGTATTCATAGAGAATGTCGCTGTCAGAAGACGAGTTGCTGGACAGTTTTGTAAGTCCACCGAGAATGTCGACAGCGGAGGGGGCTTCCTCACGCCGGACTGTAAAACCGAGCTCTGAGGTGTATTGATCCACAGCTCGGGTCCAGAGATAGCCGGCAGTCAGAAGCAATGGGGCGCAAACGAAGATGAGGAACGACAGCAACAACAGCCAATGTCGAGGCTTCGTCTGTGCCGCCCGCGCTGGAGCATAGATCGGATCGGCCGGTGGTTTCGGTTTCGGCTTGTCCGGATTTGCGGCTTTGGCGGCCGGTTTCGGCTTTGGCTTATCCGCGCTTGCGGGTTTTGTCGCCGGCTTCTGATCGGGCTTTGGCTTGGCCGCGTTTTCGGCTTTGGCGGCCGGTTTCGGTTTCGGCTTGTCCGCAGTTTCGGCTTTGGCGGCTGGCTTCGGCTTTGGCTTATCCGCGGTCGCGGGTTTCGTCGCCGGTTTCTGATCGGGCTTTGGCTTGGGGGGGGCTTTCGCATCCCCCGCGGCTTTGGCCGCACCATCCTTTGCCGGCGCCGTGGGCGCGGCCTTGTCGGGAGAAACGGGATTTGTTTGATCGTCCGCCAAGACTATGGTCCAAACTGTTGCTCTGAAAACGTCCTATCTGATTTCACACGACAAAAGAAAGTACCAGTTCAAATGACACAGGCGCCCGTTCTTGAGGAGATCCGCCCGGCGGCCCGGCCTCAGCTGCGCTACCGGGGCGTGCGATCCATCGTTGCGCTGATTTTGCGCGAGATGTCCACCAGCTACGGGCGTAGTCCAGGAGGATACTTGTGGGCGGTTTTGCAGCCGCTTGCGATGATTGCCGTATTGACCCTGGCATTTTCGATGCTGCTGCGGTCGCCATCGCTCGGGACGAGCTTTCTTTTGTTCTATGCCACCGGTTTCCTGGTCTTGCGGATGTTTCAGGAAGTGTCCGGTGCGGTCGGCTGGGCGATCGGATTCAATCAGGCTTTGCTCGCCTATCCACGGGTGACCTATGTGGACACGCTTGTGGCACGGGGAGTGCTTGCGGTTCTGACACAGCTCATGGTGAGTGCGATTGTCTTTGGAACTGTTTTTGCCATTGAGGACATCCGTGTCATCATGGATTTCAAACCTCTCCTGCAAACCTTTGCCTTGGTTGTCTTGCTGGCAGCTGGCGTGGGGACCTTCAATGCGTATGCAAGTTTTTCCTTTCCGGTCTACAAGACGGTCTGGAACATCCTCACCCGCCCATTGCTGCTGATCTCTGCTGTTTTTTATATCTACGATGACCTGCCCAGATTCGCGCAGGAGTTGCTGTGGTTTAATCCGTTGGTGCATCTGACCGGCCTGATGCGCACCGGGTTTTATGCCAGCTATGATCCGACCTATATCTCTGTGACCTATGTATGCCTCTGGGGCGTGATCCCGATGTTCTTTGGCATCCTGTTATTGCGTCGCTTCAGCAAGGATATCCTTTACAAGTGATCCTTGAAGAGCGGTCTCGTGTCGCGGGGCAGGCGGAGCGACAGCTGGCCTGCAACATGCGCCATTTGAAAAGGGCTGCCGGCTACAACCGACGGCCCTGACTTTGTTCTATGCGCATAGGTGCTACGGATTACTCCGCAGCAGAAGCGTGCTGCTCCTTGACCCATTTCAGCTTGTCGCGTTGAACCTGTTCGACCGGCAGGATGTCCTGGCCTTTGTAAGCCAACGCCATGTCGACATTCTTCAGGTCGCGGCACAGGCGCCGCAGCCCGTCGGGTTCGAGGCTGGCGGCGTGGTCGGTGCCTTTCCAGGTGCGATCAAGGGTGAAGTGACGTTCGATATGGGTGAATTTGCCCTTGCCGTCGGCTTCCATGGCGCGGCCCACGGCCAGTGCCGCCACATCGGCGGAAATGCCCAAGTGGTGCCCGGAGAAGCCGATCCCTTTGACGGTGGCGCCGAATTTTTCCATCAGGTTGCGGATTTCAAAGAGGCAGATGTCCTCAAAGGCGACCGGATAGCCGGAGGTGCAGGAATAGACCACGAGGTCCTTGGCGCGGCCCCGCTCGGCGTAGAAATTCACCAGATCGACGATTTCCTGGCCGGTCGACATGCCGGTGGAGACATGGATCTCGCCTGCGTAGTTTTCGCAGAGGTAGCCTTGCAGATCATAGTGCTGGTTGGTCGCCGAGGGGATCTTCAGCAGCGGCGGGTTCAGGACGGCCATTTCCTTGGCCGAGGTCAGGTCCCAGACGCTGGTGGAATAGGCGATGCCATTGTCGGCGCAGCACTGGATCAGTTCCTTGTGCTGGTCGGTGTCCAGTTCGAGAAACTCGCGATGCGCGCCGTAGGTGTTGCCATAGGCATTTTCCGGCACCGGGTGCGGGGTGTCATATTGCTCCGGGGTCAGCAATTCACGATTGTGGCGCTTCTGGAATTTGGCAATATCCGCCTTGCAGACATGGGCCGCCACACGGATCAGTTCCTTGGCAATCTCCAGGTCGCCTTTGTGGTTGCACCCAATCTCGGCAATAACTTTGACGGGCATTTTGTGTTCGTTCATGTTCTGTCGTCCAATGCGTTGGAGAATACTGTTGCCCGTGTTGCGGGCCGGTGAGGGTCTCTGTATGAAAGACTTGTAAACGCACAGGCGACCTCGGGCAAACGACAAAAGACATCAGATGACATGCGCTAACATGCAGCCAGAACGCGTGCCGACGGTTTCTGTCATCATGCCGGTTTTCAATGCAAGAATGACTTTGGAACAATCGGTTGCCTCGGTCATGGCGCAGGTCTTTGCGGATTGGGAACTGATCCTGATTGACGACGGGTCGCAAGACGGATCAGCGGAACTCTGCGCGCAGCTTGCCCGGACAGATCCACGGATTCGGCTATTGTGCCAGTCGGCGAACAGTGGTGCAGCTGCCGCGCGCAATGCGGGCCTGGCCCAGGCGAAGGGGCAATACATTGCGTTTCTCGACGCAGATGACCTCTGGCTCGAAGACAAGCTCCAGCGGCAGATTGCCTTCATGCAGGAGACGGGAGCGGTCTTTTCCTACACGGGCTTCTGGCGCCAGCGCACGGGGCATAGACACCAGGTACGGCCCCCGTCGCGTGTGACCCGGTCGCAATTGCTGTATGGAAATGTCATCGGCTGTCTGACGGTGGTCTACGACCGGGACTATTTCGGTACCGTGGCGTTTCCACCGCTTCGGATGCGGCAGGACTTTGCCTTTTGGCTCTTGCTGCTGTCGCGATGTGATGCCGCGCTGGGGCTGACGGATCCTTTGGCTGTTCATGTGGTCAATCCGATGTCCTTGACGGCTGCACGGGGACGGGCGATGCAAGCGACCTGGTCTATGTACCGCCATCATCTGGGGCTGTCTGTGGGGCGCGCGGGAGGGTATATGTTCTGTCATCTCCTGCGCCGGCTCTTGCGCGGATAGGGAGCGGAATGAAACCGGGGGATGCAGATATGCATACTGCGCCTGCGATTGCAGACAAGGCATCTCTACGCTTGGTGACGGTGGCGATTTCCACTCTGGGCGCGGGCATTGGGCGAATTGTCCTGCCGTCGCCTCGGCAGGGGCTGGAATATCTGGTCCTGCACCAGGCACCAGCGGAGGCGTCGCACGAGGCCGTGGCCGCGCTTTGTAGGGGACGTGACGATGTGACGGTGGTTCCTCTGCCAGGCTCCGGGCTGTCCCATAGCCGGAATGCGGGGCTGTTGCGGGCGCAAAGCGATCTGGTCCTCTTTTCTGACGATGACGTAGCTCTTGTGCCGGAGGGAGTTCTCGCGTTGCGTGATCGTTTTTCTGATGATCCTGACCTGGTTTTGGCGGCCGGCTGGCGTGTTGGACGATTGCCGCGGGGCGCTCGTGCGACTGTTCTGACGCGTTTCAACAGCGGTCGGATCTGCGCCCCGGAGTTCATGGTACATAAAGGGCGGGTGCAGGCGCTTGGAGTGCAGTTCGACTCGGAGTTTGGCCTTGGTGCGACATATGGTCTGGGGGAAGACTACATTTTTGTCTGCGATCTGCTACGCGCCGGGGGAAAGGGGCAGGCATTTCCGGTCGAGACTGGGGCACATCCGCATGCCAGTACCGGGGATAAATGGGACGATCCGGACGTTATGCGGGCGCGCCAGGCGGTGATATGGCGCGTTTTCAGGGGGGGCGCGCTGGCCGTGCGGCTGGCCTATGCGGTGCGGCATCGTAGAAACCTCGGAAGCGCCCGTGCGATGTGGCGGTTCGTGTGGCCGGAGCGCCAGAAGTGATATGGAATGATGTCGCGACAGACCGGTTCGGCAGGCGTGCCACAGGTCCTGTTTTTGCGGTGGTGTGCAGGTTGTCAAATTCGGGCAAACAGGCTAGCGAGCACAAAATTCTTTAGGAGCACGGCGAGATGTTCAACAACAAGACGATTTTTATCACCGGTGGCACCGGCAGCTTCGGTAAGAAGTATGTAAAGACTCTTCTTGAGCGTTACTCGGTGAAGAAGATTATCGTCTACTCCCGCGATGAGTTGAAGCAGTTTGAAATGTCTCAGACCTTCAACGCACCGCAAATGCGCTACTTTATCGGTGATGTGCGTGACCGTGACCGGATGGTGTCCGCGATGGAAGGGGTGGATTATGTAATCCATGCCGCCGCGCTGAAACAGGTCCCGGCGGCAGAATACAATCCGATGGAATGTATCAAGACCAATATCCACGGTGCTGAAAACGTCATCCACGCGGCGATCGCCAACAACGTACAGAAGGTTGTGGCGCTGTCGACCGACAAGGCGGCCAATCCGATCAATCTTTATGGGGCGACCAAACTGGCCTCTGACAAGCTGTTTGTCGCCGCCAACAATATGGTGGGCTCCAAGCCCACGCGCTTCTCGGTTGCGCGCTACGGCAATGTGGTGGGTTCGCGCGGCTCTGTTGTGCCGTTTTTTGAGAACCTCAAGGCACAGGGGGCGACCTCGCTGCCGATCACCGATGCCAGCATGACCCGGTTCTGGATCTCGCTGCAGCAGGGTGTGGATTTTGTTCTGAAGAACTTTGAGCGCATGTATGGCGGTGAGATCTTTGTGCCCAAGATCCCCTCGGTGCGGATCCCCGATCTGGCCCGCGCCATCGCGCCGGAACTGGAGCAGCATATCGTCGGCATTCGCCCCGGTGAGAAACTGCATGAAATCATGTGCCCCGCAGATGACAGCCACCTGACGCTGGAATTTGGCGATCACTATGTGCTGCAGCCCACGATCAAATTCTTTGACCGCGAAAACGCTTTCAACACCAATGCGCTTGGGGAAGAGGGCAAAGAGGTTCCGGCCGGGTTTGAATATAATTCCGGCTCCAATGAGCACTTCCTCTCTGTTGATGAGATCGTCGCGTTCAACAAGGCTGCCATGCTATGATCCCATACGGCCGTCAGGACATCTCCGAGGCGGATCTGGCCGCGGTGCGAGAGGTGCTTACGAGTGATTTTATCACTCAAGGTCCCGAAATCGCGGCCTTCGAGGCGGATCTGGCGCGCTATTGCAACGTCAAGCACGGGGTTGCGATGAATTCCGCAACCTCGGCTTTGCATGTGGCCTATATGGCGCTGGGACTGGGGCAGGGCGATCTGCTGTGGACCTCGCCCAATACATTTGTGGCGACCTCCAATGCGGCGCTTTATTGCGGTGCCGATGTCGATTTTATCGATATTGATCCCGACACATATAATATGTGCCTGGATCGGCTGGAAGAAAAGCTCGTGGAGGCCGACAAAGCCGGACGGCTGCCGAAGGTTGTCGTCCCGGTGCATTTTGCCGGGCAGTCCTGCGACATGCAGCGGCTGGGAGCCCTGCGGGAGCGCTATGGGTTTGCAGTGGTTGAGGATGCCAGCCATGCGGTTGGCGGGCGCTATCGGGATGCGCCGGTTGGCAATTGCGCCCATTCCGACATCACGATTTTCTCTTTTCACCCGGTCAAGATCATCACCACCGCCGAAGGTGGCATGGCGATGACCAATGATGATGAGCTGGCAGCGCGGATGCAGATGCTGCGCACCCATGGGATCACCCGTGACCCTGCGCGGATGCAGGGCGAGAGCGACGGGCCGTGGTATTATCAGCAGACCATGCTGGGCTATAACTATCGCATCACCGATATGCAGGCCGCGCTTGGCCGCAGCCAGCTGACCCGGCTCGACAGCTATATTGATGCCCGTCATACCCGCCGCGAGACCTATGATTGGGCCTTGGCGGAGTTGCCGCTGAAACTGCCGCATCAGGCCGACTATCAGCGCTCCGGCCTGCATCTTTACCCGGTGCTGGTGGGCGATGATGCGCCGATGGACCGCGCCGCCGCCTTTGATCGCCTGCGGCAGCTGGGGATCGGGGTCAATGTGCTTTATATCCCGGTCTACTTGCAGCCCTGGTATCAGGGGCTTGGATTCGAGCCGGGGCATTGCCCGAATGCAGAGGCATATTACAGCCGCATGCTTACCATTCCGATGTATGCCTCTTTGACAGAGGATGATCAGGCAACGGTGATTGAGCGTCTGCATGATGTGTTTATGTAATCCTCCGGCGGATTGGCGCTTAACGGCGGGATTACTTGCCCTGTTTGTTCAGATTGAGATATGTCAATCGCTGCGAACAGGAGCGCTTTCAGCAGACTTAGGCAAGCTGCGCGGGGCTTTTTACAAGGGGCCGGGTGCTGTGATCAGCCCTTGGTGGGGACGTATTTTGAATATTTCAAGTCTGCGGAATGCGCGCCGCGGCGAAGAGGAGCAAAACAATTTCTAGGTGGAGTTATAATCGGCTCAAGAACAGCAGGCTTGGGCGTAAAATCTTTCTAAAATTGCCTCTGAAGCTGAGCCGCCTTTGTCTGAGATGCGGCTGGACCGGCGCTGCACTGCACGGCCTGTCGATCCCCACCTTTTTCTACCCCAAGGACCCACGTGTGCTGCATACGCGGGCCAAGGTTCACGAAAGCCGTGGTGAATACGACCGCGGAGCCGAACTGCGGGCTCGGCGGTTGCGAGAGCTGCTGCCCAAACATGTCAAGCGCAAGGACTTTGTCGCGATCCTCGAAATCATGGCAGAACTCGAGCGTACTTATCGTGCGGGACAGTATCAGGCCGGGCGCCTGATTGCGCAGCAACTTGTGAGTGAGCCTGGCCGCAAGCGCCTGTTGCGGTGTGCGCTGAAGGCACGGAAACGCTTCAAGGAAAGCGCCTTCCTCACCCATCTGATCGCGCTGTGTCGTGCGATGGACAACAATTACCATGCGGCCAACCGGTCTCTGGTACATGCAATTGCACATCCGTTTGATGCTCCGGAAGCGTTGGTGTCACGTCGGTTCAAACTGCTGCAAAGCACCTGGCGGGCGGTCGATCAGATCGCCAGGGAGCAAATGGATTGGGCTGATGAGGGCGGTGCCTATCGGCGCATTTTTTCCGCCAAGGCGCCGAACGTCTCGGGACAGGTCGTCACAGCCTCTGATATCGAAACGGATTCGAAGGCGGAAAAGCAATTTTTGTCCTTCAAGGAATACGCCCTGCAAGGTCGGGACCGGGAAGGGTACCTGAAGATATGCGACGCTGAGTTTGCCGCAGCGCGCGCTCTGGGGGGGAAATTGCAGGCAGTGGAAGACATGATGCGGACGGGCATTCGCCACGTGCCGGATTATACGTCCAGCTATGACTTGGCGCGGACCCGCTTGCACGATCTGGCTCCGGAGCTGGAAAACCTGTTTTCCGAGGATGCTCTGCAGAAGGATATGGTCGCGACGGTTTTGGCGCTGTGCAGTTGGCTCAACCTCGCGAGGAGGCTGGGCATTGTGGACACAGAAGCCCGTATCATCGCGCAGTTGAAGGGCTTGTCCGAACGGGATGAACTGTTGCCGGCATTGTGGCCTGCGCCAGCGGCGATCGCCCGTAGTGACGGCTATATTGACTGCGCGGCACAGATCGCCGGCAAGCTTGAGCGATTGCCCCCCAAGATCAACCGCGACATGCAGTTCTATTTCCGCTGGGCGATGATTGCGCGGGCCTATGACAAGGCAGATGCGTTTTTTGCAGCTCTGCCCAAATCCATGCGGCGGCGGCACGGGCTGCTTTACTACGCCAATATTCTGCAGCGGCAGGGGCGTTTCAAGGAAGCGCTGGAGATCGTCGGAGAAGTGCATGGGCAAATCTTGTCCAACCCGAGTGCGTTGAATGGATACACCAACTACAGCCTGATCAAGCGGGCTGGAGAACTTCGCTTCCTGATCGAGACGGCGAAGATCTTTACCAGCGTGCCACAGCCGCGCGACCCCAAAGGGGTGGTGCTTATTGCGCCGCGCAATATCGACCACCTGCGCCGCTATCCGCTTATGGTGCTGCTGGAATTCAAAAAACGTGGCTGGGCGGTGGTGCCGCTTGTGGAGGGGCTGTTGCCGCGGGAACTGACCGGGGATGCATCGATCGACGTGATGAACGGGGCGATCAGCCCGACGATCCGACTGCGCAAGAAAGCCCGCGAGGTGATGCCGGATGTGACCGATTTCCACGTGGATATCCGGTCTGGCTTGCTCCGCTGGGGCGATATCGATCTGTCGCATCCGGTTTGGGAAGATGCGGCCATCAACCGGCGCCGCTATTCCATTAATTACGACTGCCCCGAGTTGCAGCGCTATCTGGGCGGGCTGGCGGATTGGACCCGATCGATGGCACGGGTGTTGCAATATGCACGTGCGCATCAGCGCCAGTCTGGACGGAAAACAGCATGCATTTCCTTGTTTAGCTACCGGCTTCCAGATGCTTTGTTCCGGTTTTTTTGTGATAAGCATGGGGATGCAGAGAGTTTTTTCTACTTAGCAGCAGCAAATGGCTATCAGAATTACTTCACCAACTTTTCGACGAATGTTTCTCAACGTTTTGTTTTGAGGAACATGACCGAAAATCCACATGTACGCTCTGCGAGTTTTCCTCTGCCAGAGAACTTCGAGAAATATTATCACGAAAAACAGGCTGAAATTCCTGAAATATTACAGCGCTTTGCTCCGATTACAAAGGTGAAGCGGTCGACTGAGGGAACTTCGGGGCGACCTGTTGAGGCGGATGAACTGGATCAGCGGATCCGTTCTTGGCGGGCCCGGGGCGGTAAAGTCGTTTGTGCGTTTGGAAAGGTTGTTTGCGATAGTGGCGTGCCTTTTGATGGAGGGCCTGCACATGCGGATATGAAGGACTGGATCAATCACTGTGTTAGAGCGGTCCAAGGCACTGACACGCTGCTGCTGATCAAGCCGCATCCGCATGAGTTGAACAATCAGATCGCGACCTTTCCAACGGAGTATTTCCGGGATCTGATTGATGAGCCGTTGGGGGATAATGCCGTCTTTCTCGGCCATCGCTGGTTCGATATCCATGACATGAAAGATCGTATGGATCTGGGGCTGATCTACAATGGCACCACCACGGTTGAGCTGGGGCTTTTGGGTATCCCGTGCGTTTTGGCAGGGCATTATGCACCCATCGATTATCCGATCGGTCATTTTCAGCCTGCCAACCGGGAAGAATTCGAGGCCTGCCTGCGCTTTGAAAAAACGGTCGAAGTGGCGCCCGATCTGGTTGAGCGGGCTGCAGTCTGGCTGGACTATATGGCCAATGACAACTTCACCCAGTCCTATCGCTTTCACGCGCGTCCGGTCACCAACAAGGTTCTCTATCCGCCCTATTGGTTCAAGGAAGATCTGGACAGCTACCGCGCCGGTCAGTCACCGGCTGTGGCCGAGCTGATCGGGCGGGCATTGGGAGAGCGATCCGAGCCAGGGGCGGCTCCGGTCATGGCAGCCGCGTCGCTTTGACATTTGCACTAAGGGGTTACCCACATGTTTACAGATCTCTCGACGCTTTATGACAGGCTCTTTCCCCTGTGTCGCAGCATCACGGGGCCGGGGCTGCGTGAAAGCCTTGAGATGTTTGCAGAAGTTATGCCGCTACAAATCCATGGAATTGCCAGCGGCACACCGGTGCTGGATTGGACCGTGCCACCGGAATGGTCCGTACAAAGTGCGCGCCTGATCGGACCAGAGGGGGAGGTGGTATGTGATTTTGCCGATCACAACCTACATCTGGTCAACTACTCCTGTCCTTATCAAGGCAAGATGTCACTGGAAGAGTTGCAGCCGCATTTGCATTCGCTGCCGCATCTGCCCGATGCCATTCCCTATGTGACAAGCTATTACAACCCGCGCTGGGGGTTTTGTCTGCCCCACCGTCAGAGAATGGCGCTCAAGGAGGGAGAGTACACCGTCGATATCCGCACGTCACATTATGACGGTGAGGTGAATTTCGCCACTTGCGAACTGCCCGGAGACAGCGATGAGGTGGTGCTGATCAGCTCTTATCTGTGTCATCCGAGCATGGCCAATAACGAATTGTCCGGACCGCTGGGTCTGTTGCGCATGTATGAACATCTCAAGGCGTTGCCGCGGCGCAATTATACCTATCTGTTCCTGCTTTGCCCGGAGACGCTGGGCTCGATTGCGTTCCTGTCCCGTTTTGGACAGGATCTGGCGCAAAAGATCCGGGGCGGACTGGTGCTGACATGTCTGGGCGGGCATCGTGACACGCTCAGTTTCAAGATGTCGCGGCGGGACTGGCTGGAAGAACCCAGCAGTATCGACCGATTGGCCCGTCGCTTTGCTGAAACTTATCCAGATCAGTTCGAAATTCGCCCTTTCACGCCAACCTCCGGGTCGGATGAGCGGCAATTCTGCTCGCCTGGGTTCAATTTTCCGGTCATTCAGGCAGCGCGCACCGTTTATGGGCAATTCGTGGAATATCACACCTCTGCGGATGACAAGCGTCTGATGCGCATCGAGCAAGTGGAACGCGCCGCTGATACGCTGGCGGAGTTCATGCAGGTGTTCGACTATGATGGTCTGTTGTTGCGTAGCACCCAACCCTTTGGCGAGCCCCAATTGGGGCGGCGAGGGTTGTATCCGACCATGAACTCGCCGATGAATCGCAGTAGTTCCAATGATGCAGCGGTGGATCAGCGCCAGACATTGAATCGACTTCTCATGATCCTGTCACTTGCGGATGGGACCAAGGATATAAATCAGATCGCCGCACATATCGGCTGTGGCGCGGATGCCATTTTGCCCATTCTGCAAGAATTGCGTGCACAAGATATCATCGTAACCGAAAGGGCTTCATAACATGAAGATGGTAGTTATTACGGGGGATCACCCCCGACATAGATACCTCGCGACAAAGCTGGCGGAATGCGGTTTGCTCTCCGGGTGGATCATCGAAAAACGCAAACCTTTCATGCCAGAAGCGCCTGCAGGCCTCACGCCTGAGCTGACACGGTTGTTCAATCTGCACTTCCAGCGTCGTGAGGAGGCTGAAGAGCGCTTTTTTGGACAACCTACCACACCTTCGGATGTGCCGAATCTATCGGTTACACCTGACACATTGAACGATCAAGCCACCTTGGAGTTTATCAAGCAGGCAGACCCTCGGTTGGTTTTGTCCTATGGTTGTCATAAGCTGTCTGATGCGCTGATACAGGCAAGCGGTTGCACATTTTGGAACACTCATGGCGGGTTTTCTCCCCAATATCGGGGGGTCACGACACACTTCTGGCCGAGCTACATGCTGGAGCCGCAGATGACCGGCGTCACGATGCACGAGACGACGTCCCATATTGATGGCGGTGCTATTATTCACCAGAATGCGGCTCTTGAAATGCATGCCGATGATGGGTTGCACGATCTGGCGGCACGTACGGTCAGGGCCTATGCTGATGAAATCCCCGCCTTGTTGGCCAAGACGCTTGAGGGTGACCTGCCGCTTGGCCAGCCACAGAAAACATCAGGAAAGATCTGGATTGGCGCAGACTGGCGCCCGGAGCATCTCCACCTGATTTATAACACCTATGAGGATCGTATTTGTAAAGCGGTTGCTGATGGTGAGCTGGCTGGCCGCATTCCTACTCCTTTCAGCTTGTTGAAAGACTGAGCTTCAAGGCAGGGGAGAATGTCTGCATTTTCTTCTGCCCGGCAAATCCGGATCTGTGGCTGATCACTTGAAGAGAAAACACCGATGAGCGGCACGGTTCTTTTTCGCTGTAACGTTTCAGCCAGCGTCGGCATCGGGCATTTGATGCGGTGCCGGGAGATGGCGCGTTACCTCAAAGAGATTGGCTGGCGCACGGTGCTTTTGGGGCCGCCCGAGAGCCTGCGCCAACCGCAAGATGAGATGCTCTTTGATCGCTGGTGCGACGTGGAAAGGCGCGGCAGCTCTGAAGAGGACGCCGCGCGGGTGCTGGCTCTGTGTGACACAGAAGGGGCGCGGCATGTGGTGATGGACGACTACCGGATCGATCCACCCTATCAGGCGATGCTGCGCCGGGCCGGTCTGCGGTGGCTGCAGCAATTTGATGCCTCCAATCCATGGATGTTCCAGCCCGATCTGCTGGTCAATGCCAGCCCCTTTGAGCGGCGCGAAGATTACCTGCCCTGGCTTGAAACGCCAGAGCGCACCCGTACGCTGTTTGGCCCCTCCTATGCGGTTTTGCGCCCGGCCTTTGCGGCGCTGGCGGGGGCTGACAGCCCTCCCCGTGTGGATGGGCGAGAGGTGCGCCGGGTGCTGGTGGCCTTTGGCGGAGGCGACGATCGCGGCGCCATCGCGCAGGCGTTGCGGGTGCTGGCCGGGCGGTTGGGGCCGTCTGTCACGCTGGTTATCGTCTCCGGGGGGGCCAACCCCCAGCGCGACGACATCGCGCGCAGCGTGGCGCAATTGCCCGCAGGGCAGGCGGAATTTCACGTCAACCCACCTGACATGACCGCATTGATGCGCGATTGTGATCTGGCCCTGATCGGGGGGGGCACCATGAGCTATGAGGCGGCCATCTGCGGGCTGCCCATGGTCTTTGTCGGTCTGGCACCCAATCAGGAACGGCCCTGTCTGGGCTGGCAGGCGCTGGCCGGGGCGCTGTTTCTGGGGCTTGTCGGCACGGTGGAGGATGCACAGCTCTATGCGGCGGTTTCCTCGCTGATTGAGGATACAGACCGGCGACGCGACATGGCGGCACGGGGCCGTGAATTGGTGGATGGAAAAGGAACGCAGCGGCTGGTCGAAGCGCTGCTGGAACGGAAAAGAGACAGGCTATGAGTGCACAAAAAACCATCCTCGTGCTTGGCACCAATGCAGGCCAGGCCGATCTGATCCGACATATGAAGGATCGCGGCTGGCGGGTGATCGGCGCATCGCCGGTTGCGGGCGAGCCTGGTCAGGCGTTCTGCGATGTGGTGGAGGCAGTCAATATCGTCGATCTTGAAGCGCTGGAGGTGGTGGTTGAACGCCACCGTCCGGACCTGATCTATTCGATCTCATCCGATGTGGCGATGAAATCGGTGGTGGCCCTGTCGGAACGTGTGGGCCTGCCGCATTTCTACGACAGCGCCTTTATTGAACTGCTGGACGACAAGGCGGCGCTGCGCAGCTTTCTTGCCGCGCACGATCTGGGGCCGGTGCCCTTTGTCAAAGTGGGGCAGGCGTCCGAGGCGCTTGGATGGGAGCATTTCCCCTGCATGGTCAAACCCACCGATGCGCAGGGTCAGCGCGGGGTGGTGCGGGTGGACCGGGCCGAGGATCTGGCTCCGGCCATTGAGGCCGCCGTTGGGTTTTCGCGCAGCAGCCAGGCGATCGTCGAGGGGTTCCTCGATGGGGTTGAAATCTCCTGCAACGTCATGGTGTGCGGGGGCGAGATCAAGATGAAGGTGCTGTCCGAAAGGCTGGTGCACGGCCCCCATGCGCTGGGGGTGCCACGGGGGCATCTGGTGCCCTGCCGGGATGTCAGCGAGGACAATCAGCGTGCGGCGCTGGCGCTGGTCGATGGGATCACCGCGGCGCTGGGGAGGCGCGATGGGGTGCTGTATTTCCAGATGATCGTGACCGCGCAGGGCCCACGGGTGGTGGAAATCGCGCCCCGGCTGGATGGCTGTCACATGTGGCGCCTGATCCGCGCGGCCGAAGGGGCCGATCTGATCGCAATGACCATGGATTGCCTCACGGGAGAGGGCCAGCCAGCGATGCTTGCTCATGGCGGTGAAGGACATCGCGCAGCACCTCTGCAAGAGCTGATGTTCCAACAGATGCCACCGGGCAAGCCGTTTGATCCGCAGGCGTTCCCGATCCCCGAAGGTGCGGTCTATCACGAATACCGCTATGCCTCCGGTGAGGATGTGCGCGCTGTGAATGGCACGCTTGAGGTTGTGGGTTATTACATTCGGGAGGTCACATGAGCCGGACTGTCGCTGTCACCGGAGCTTCGGGTTTTATCGGTCGTTACCTCTGTCCGGCGCTGGAGGCGGCGGGCCATCGGGTACTGCGTCTGGGACGTGGCGCGGCCGCGGCGCCGGATGCGCGCCAGACCGACTACAGTCGGGACAGTCTGACCCGGGCGTTGGAAGGTGCCGATGCGGTGGTGCATCTGGCGGGCCGTCGCATGACGCGGGAGGATGCGCCGATGGATGTGGCACCGTTCTGGCCTTCTAATGTTGCAGGGATCGCGGATCTTGTGGCGGCGGCCCAGACACAAGGGGTCGAGCGCATCGTGCTGGCCTCGACCATTGCGCTTTATTCGCCAGCGTCGGGGTTGCCCTATGTCGAGACGGCGCCTTTGCGGCCGGTCAATGCCTATGCGCTGTCCAAGCTGATGGCGGAGGCGCATCTGGAAATGCTGACACGCAGGGCAGGGCCGTCCTCGGTGGCGCTGCGCTTTGCTGCGGTCTATGGGCATGGGGAAAAAGGCACGCCGGCGTTGATGAAATTCGTCGATCAGGCCCTTGCGGGAGAGACGATCACGCTGACCGGAAACGCCGATTACCGTATTGATCAGCTTTATGTGCGCGATGCGGTTTCTGCCATTCTGGCGGCGCTCTCGTCGAAGGCAGAAGGGGCCTATAACATCGGCGGTGGCCGTGCCCTTGCGGTGGGTGAAATTGCCGAGACGGTGAATGACGTCTTTGGCAATGACGGCAACATCCGTTACGCAACCGACAGCGACCAGCCAATGCCCGAGACCATGATGGCCCTCGATAGGGCCGCTCTGGATCTTGGCTGGCAACCGGCTTTCGACCTGCGGGCGGGGCTGGAAGATTTTCGCCGCACCCGGGATGCGGGTTTGCGGTCAGACACAGATTAAGGACACAAGATGCTCACACTGCGCGAAGAACTCAGCAAGACCCACGGTATTGCCAATGACGGCAGCCCCTTCATCATCGCGGAGATGTCCGGCAATCATAACCAGTCGCTCGACCGGGCGCTGGACATTGTGGATGCCGCTGCCGCCACCGGGGCCGATGCGATCAAGATCCAGACCTTTACCGCCGACAGCATGACGCTGGATCTGTCGGACGGGGAATTCACCATCACCGACCCCAAGTCGCTGTGGTACGGGCGCACGCTCTATGATCTCTATCAAGAGGCCCATACCCCCGCCGAATGGCACAAGCCGATTGCGGACCGGGCCAAGGAACATGGGCTGTTGTTTATGTCCACGCCGTTTTCCGAGGATGCGGTGGACCTGCTCGAAAGCCTTGATGCGCCGCTTTACAAGATCGCCTCCTTTGAGGCGATTGACCTGCCGCTGATCCGGCGCGTGGCGCAGACCGGTAAGCCGATGATTATTTCCACCGGCATGGCCAGCGTGGTCGAAATCGGTGAGGCGGTCGAAGCCGCGCGCGAGGCGGGCTGCACCAATCTGTCGCTGCTGAAATGTACCTCCTCCTATCCCGCCAGCCCGGAGAACACCAATCTGGTGACCATGCCAGTGATCGGTCAGACCTTTGGCGTCAATTTTGGCCTGTCTGATCATACCATGGGCAATGGGGTTGCGGTGGCCGCGACTGCGCTTGGCGGATCGGTGATTGAGAAACACTTCATTCTCGATCGCTCGGAAGGGGGGGTGGACAGTGCGTTTTCACTGGAGCCTGACGAGTTCACCGCGCTGGTGACCGAATGCCGCCGCGCGGCGCAGGCGATGGGGCAGATCTGGTTCGGGGGCACGGCCTCGGAGCAGGCGGGGCGTAAAAAGCGCCGTTCCCTTTATATTGCCGAGGATCTGAAAGCCGGCGATGAGCTCACTGCGCAGAACCTGCGTCGCATTCGTCCGGGGCTGGGCCTTGCGCCGCGTCATTATGAGGTGCTGCTGGGCCGCCGGGTGGGCCGGGATGTCAAACGCGGCACCCCAATGAGCTGGGATTTACTCGACGCCCCAGACAGCTAATTGCGATTTTTTATCCTGACATTCATATATCGTCTCTGAAACTGGAGAGAGCAGTATAGGGTATGGCTGACATATAAATATCGCGTGCCCGGTTGCAGGGCGCGCCTCATACAGGATCAAAGCCGCAATCGTGAATGCACCAAAACCATATCCGACGCCCCTCTCATCGGCCAGTTTTCACATCCTGCCACGGGAAGAGGCGGCGTCAGATACGCTAGTGATCTTCTTTGGAGCCAAAGATCTGGGGGATTACAGTTTCAATTTCTTCCAGCTGGGCCGGGAGCTTCCAGAGCATGTGATCTTTGTGAACAACGGGGTGAACGACTGGTACCAATACGGAATCCCGAACCTGGGCGAGACTTTTGAGGCCTGTGTCGAGGTATTTCGCAGCTGGGCCGAGGTGCTTGGGGTCAGCAAGATCTGTTGCGTGGGCACATCCATGGGAGGATGGGGCGCGATGCGTTATGGCGCTGCGCTGGGTGCAAGGGTGCTGGCGTTTTCTTCAGATGTGATCTTCTGCGATGAGGCCAGCCGCAGCCGGGCCCATTTCACCGGATCGCACCCTGTGGCCTGCGCCGATTTGCGCGAGGTGCTGAACGAGAGTGAGGCGCAGGTGACCTTTGTGATCGGAGAGCGTGACCCGGTTGATCTCTATGCGGCGTCTTTGCTGACCGAATGTGCAGGCGCCGAGGTGATTTCGCTGGTTGGATGTGGGCATTTTGTGCCGCCTCATCTGTCACGGGAGGGGCGGCTGGGGCCCCTTCTGCGCAGCTTTATTGCAGGCGCGGCGTTGCCGGTGGCACCGGATCGGGGGAACTTGGCCCATAATAGAGCCTATGTTTCGGCCATCTATGCCGCCCAAAAGGCGGTTGAGCGCGGTGAATGGCAGCGGGTGGCAGACCAGGCAGAGGTCGCGCTGGAACATGCCCCCCATGGGGAGGCGGCGGAAGTGCTGCTGGGACGTGCGCGGATCAAGCTCGGGGATTATGCGGGGGCCGTGGCTCCTTTGACCTCTGCTGCGATTTCCGACCCGCCCACCGATCCCGAAGCTCGGATTCTGCTGGCGACAGCATGGCGGCGTGCAGGCGCGCTTGAGCGGTCAGCACAGCTGTCGATGCGCATACTAACGCAAAATCCCGGCAATGCCCGTGCCCATTACAATCTGGCGCTGCTTGCAAAAGCCAATGGGCTTGAGAGCAAAGCGCGCGCCTATGCCGAAGCGGCGCTGCGGCGTGAGCCGGGCAATAAACACTACCGTGCATTTCTCGCCAAACTGAAAGACGCTTAAGTCGCGCAAACTGACCAAAGCGCGGCAGATCAGGGCTGGCGGGACCGGAACAGCGCCTCGGCAAAACTCCAGTCCTGCGGGGTGTCGATGTCCAGCGCCCGGTCGCGTGGCATCACATAAGGATGCGAGGCGGGATTGAACATCGGCGTGCGGGCCACAAACGTATCGCGTCGTCCCCAATAGAACATGCCTGCGTCATGAAAGGCCTCCGGCAGATCCTGCGTTCGGGTGCGGGCATGTTCGGGAAACAGCATTTCGATGCCGCTTTGCGGGCTGTGTACCATGGCGCGATGCACCGGATGCGGATAGCTGGCGGCGGCAAAGACAAAGCCGTCCTGCGGCAGATCATCCAAAAGCGCATGGGTTTTCTGCAAATCATCGGCCTGCACAAAGGCCGCGGTGGCAAAGAGGCAGCACAGCCGGTCAACGCGCTGTCCGCTCAGGGCTTCCATCCGCTCGATCCCGTCGATAATCACATCCCGGGCTGGGGTGAAATCATCTGCCAATTCGGGCGTGCGCATAAAAGGCACCTCTGCCCCGGCCGCCCGGGCCACCTCGGCAATGTCGGGATCATCGGTTGAAACCACCACATGATCAAACAGCCCGCTGGACAGGGCGGCCTCAATGGGCCAGCCAATCATCGGGCGCCCGGCAAAGCTGCGGATGTTCTTGCGCGGGATGCGTTTGCTACCACCACGAGCCGGAATGAGTGCGATATGCATGATAGCCTGTTCCTTGCTGCAATACTGTGCGTTTCTGCTTGCACGCGTGGAGTGTCTGAGATGCCGCAAATGGAAAATACCGCGTCCGGGCTGCATCCGCCCGACCAATCAACAGCCTTTCTTAGCGGTGTCGGTCCATATGAGACGGTGGGAAGTAGGGAGCCTGAAACGGGCGGTCCTTGAACTTTTTAACGACTTCGAGCACCCGCGTTCCGAGATCCCGTGGACAAAACATATGTTCAACCCATTGCGGGTTGGGCGGCTGGGTGCGCCGGTGGAGCATATCTTCCAGCGAGGTGATTAGCCCACTTTCGGACCACAGTTTGCGCATGGGGGCGACCAGCGGATCGAGGTAGCTATCGACGAAATCCAGATGCACCATGCAGGGCACACCGGAGCGCACCACATCAATGGCCGCAGTCGAGGTGCAGGTAATGCCGAGGGCGGCGGTGCTCAGTGCCTCGTCCATGGTACAAGCGGTGATTTTCAGATTGTCGGGCCTGTTGGGCAACGCCGCCATCAGGCTGGGGTAGTCGTGTTTTTCTAGGTGCAGGTGTTGTTGGTTTTCGTCCGGCAGGTGACGCAATTTGACCCAGACGGTGTGATCCGGGTTTGCACGCGCGAGTGCGGCCATCGCTTGCAGCATATGCATGCGTCCGCGGCGCGTGGATGGTGACAGGGCCTGGGTGAAGAAATAGATATCACGCCGGGTCTCCAGTGCGTTTGCAGGCAATGGCTCGGGGGTTAAAAAAGCCGGGTGACCAAAGCCGACTTCCTGCCACATACGGTTTGGCCAGGTACTGGCCTGTTGTTCAAAAACCTGCAACTCGGAGTGCGGAAAGAGGAAAACACCATCGCAGTGGCGGCGGTGATAATAGCCATTTTCCGGAAAGAAATCGAGACCGCCAAGAAAGGCAATGACGCAAGGGCGGTCAGCAGTCACATGCATTACAGTACGCCGGAGCTGGCCACCAAGCGCATTATAGACACGGCTGGTCAGGATCGCTTTATGGCTCTGCGCCAGAAAGAGATCCTCAAAGGCTGATTTGCCGTGCAGGGCCAGGTCGGGCCCTTCCGGCAGGAGTTGTGCCATCTGCCGATAGGAGAGCGCGTTCTCTGCAACCACCCACCCCATCTCGACCTTCTGATCCGGATTTGATGCCTGGAGGCACGCACGCATGCGCCGCGCGAAAAACAGGGTGGAGTCATCGCTGAACAGCAGCAGGACCGGACGGTCATCATAGGGAAGCGGGGCAGCCGGACTCAGGGCTTCGATCCCGTCGCGAGTGGGAAGAAGTGTCATCTGGTTCTTTCGACCAAGGTTTCGAAACGAGCCAAGGTTTCGATCTGCTTTTTGTTGTGGCGACGGTTGGCCGGGTACAGATGGGCCAATCGGATAACGTCATTCTGGAACACTGCCGAAAAAATGCGCGCCCATACATCAGGAGAGTTGCGCAACAGACGATACAATATCTTGCCAAACTCTGTTTGCTTCAGTTTTGCAATCATCTCTAGGGCACATCTGTCTCACTTCTTTTGCGGGATTTACACAAGTAGACGAGCTTTGTAAATGAAGAGGCTACATGGCATGCGCGCCACCTTGGGTATGCGGTCCCCGATCAGAGAGGGCGCGTGAGCAAAGACAACTCGGAATACATTCACGGAAAGATTTCATGTCCGAACCTGCTGCCGACACGGCCTGTATCATTCTGGCCCGTGGTGGCTCCAAAGGGGTTACCGGCAAGAACTTGCGCCCCGTGGGTGGGGTGTCGCTGATCGGGCGTGCGGTCCGCGCCGGGCGCGCAGCCTCAGGGGTTGCGGCGGTCTATGTCTCGACCGATGATGCAGAGATTGCCGCCGAGGCCGCTCTGCATGGCGCGCGCATCATCGACCGCCCGGCGGCATTGTCGGGGGACACCGCCAGCTCTGAGGCCGGTTGGCTGCATGCGGTGCCGCTGGTGCGCGAAGATCTGCCCGCGCTCGACAAGCTGGTGTTCCTGCAGTGTACTTCGCCCTTCATCACCGGCAGTGATATTGACGGCTGCCTTGCCGAGATGGCGGCACGAGAAACCGACTGTGCGCTATCGGTCACCGAGGATCACTCCTTCCTCTGGGGGCTCGATGCCGAGGGGCGCGGGGTCGGTCTCAACCACAACGAACGCGAACAGCGGAAACGACGTCAGGACCTGCCGCCGCAATATTGCGAGAGCGGCGCGATCTACTGTGTGCAGCTTGCGCCGTTCCTGGAGACAGGCCAGCGCTTCTGCGGCTCGGTTGCGCTCTATCCCGTCGATCATCCGCCGATCGAGATCGACAGCTTGCAGGATTTTGCCCTCTGTTCGCAGATCGCCCAGGCCGGCGGGCGCAGCGAGATCGCGCGGGCACGGCTAGCGGCGGTCAAGGCTATCGTGATGGATTTCGACGGGGTTCATACCGACAATCTGGTGATCACCGATCAGAATGGCGTCGAAAGTGTACGCACGTCGCGCGGGGACGGCATGGGCATTGCCGCGTTGCGCGACAGTGGGCGTTACCAGATGATGATCCTGTCGAAAGAGCGCAATTCGGTGGTGCTGAAACGCGCCGAGAAGCTGCAACTCGAAGTGCATCACAGTGTCGACGACAAGGTGGCCGCGCTCGAGAGCTGGCTCGCTGCCCGTGACCTAGATTGGGGCGATCTCCTCTATGTCGGCAATGACCTCAATGACGGTGGGGCAATGGAACATGCAGGCCTGTCGGCCTGCCCGTCAGATGCGCATTCCGCTATCCTGGGGATAGCGGATTGGATACTGCCGCAGCCCGGTGGCAAAGGCGCGCTGCGGGCCATGGCAGATGTGCTTTTGGCATCAGGGTCTTTGGATTAGGTTGGCAAAGTTTATGCAGGTGCGTGATCGTCCGGTTGTCGTGGCGGGAAACGGAGCCTCTTTGGCTCATCTGCCGCCAGGAGCCATCCTGCCGGATGACTTTTTCATACGGACCAACAATTTCTTTTTCGAACAGCGCTTTCATCTGGGGCGGCGCGTGGACTTGGCCTTCATGGGCGGCGACCCGCGAGTGGCGCCTTTCATGTTCGAAACCTTCTATCGCTGTCGTGCAGATTATGAGCTGCGCAACTGGAGCAGCCATAACCAGCGGGTCATTCGGGCCGGGCGCCGGCGTTTTGGGGAGTGCTTCTTGCCGATGCGCTATCGGGATGCGGCCCTCGCGCAGGACGTACAGGGGCTGATCGCCCGGCACAAACGCCACCCCACAACGGGAATCTATGCGGTGCTGATGGCCCATGGTCTGGGGGCCGAGGAAATTATCCTGGCTGGAATGGACTTTTATGCTGCTCTTCGGCGGTATCCGTTCGAGCCTGGGCCCCACTACAGGGCGCTGATGGGGCAGGACATGGGGGTGCGCGGACTGGATCAGCATCTTCATGACCTTGACCTTGATCATGCGATTCTGCGGCTGCTGTCCGAACGCGGTGACGTAAGGTTGATGCGCGTAACCGACAATGTCTTGCTGAATGATGTTGCCAGTCTGGCACCAAATCGGGGAGGGACATCGCTGGATGCGCCCCGCACGGCACCGCCTGTGGATTGGGCGGCTTGGGCCGGTCTCTATCCGATCACGGCATTAAAAGCTCTACGCAAAGGCAGCGCTGTTGTACGGCAAGCCAAGAGGCGGGTATTCTGGTGGAGATGAGCGACCGGATCACAGCCTGGCTGAGAAACGCAGCTTTACCGCTGTGGACCGGCGCCGGGGTGGATGTTGCCACCGGTACCGTCTGGGAGGCGCTCGATCACGACGGCGCTCCCTGCGCCGACATGCAGCGCCGTTTGCGGGTGCAGGTGCGTCAGGCCTATTGCTTTGCCATGTCCGAAGACCCCGCGCATCAGGCCCTGGCGCTTAGGCTGTTCCGCTTTGCCATGGATCACGGTTTTGATGCGGACAGCGGCAATCTCGCGGCGCGCCTGGCGCCCGATACGTCGATCCTGACCGCGCCGCATGATCTCTATGATCTTGCCTTCATGCTGCTGGCGGCTTCGGCGCTGATTGCCATGGGCGCGGATGTTGCCGCCGATCTCGACCGGCTCGAAGCGGAACTGGCCAAGCTGAAAGCGCCGCGCGGCTGGTATGAGAACGCCGCCCGTGACCTGCCGCGCCGCCAGAATCCGCATATGCATATGTTCGAAACCGCAACCGCGCTGTTTGCTGCCACCGGCGAAGGCCGCTTTCGTGACATGGCGGAGGAATGCCTGGGCCTGTTCCGCGATGCCTTCCTCTCCGAAGATGGCCGGATACTGGAGTATTTTACCGAGGACTGGAGCCCGCTGGGGGCTGATGAACAGGCGGTAGAGCCGGGTCATATGGCAGAATGGGTTTATCTGATCGACCGCTACGAGCAGGTTACAGGGCGCTGCGCCGATGTGAAGATAGCAACGCTTTATGGCGCGGTACTGGCGCGGCGCGATGCCACCGGCCTGTTGCCGGACCGCGCCGACCCGGCGTCTGAGGCCCGCCGGATGTGGCCGCAGACCGAGTTGCTGAAAGCGGCTGTCGCCATGGCGCGACGGGGCGAGGCTCCAGTCGGGGCTCCGAGCCCCGAGGCGGTCCTGGCCCTGATGTGGGATCAATACCTCGACACGCCGGTGGCGGGGGGCTGGTATGACAAGCGTTCTGCCGCAGGGGAGCTCCTGTCGGAGAACATGCCTGCCTCGACCTTCTATCACATCCTTGTGGCCTTCCGCTTCTACCTCTCGGGCGGCGCCTCGACCTGACCTCGGCTTGAGGCAATTTGCATTGTCGTGAAGATACAAAACGGGCGGTGTCCAGCACCGCCCGTGTCCGATGGTCAGCCCGTGAGGAGGGTCAGACGATATCGATGTTGTCCGCTAGGCCGGCGAGGCTGCTCAGGTTCGAGATGGTGATGGCATCGCCCTCGCCGAAGTCGAAGACAACAACGCCGTTTTCGATGCTGGCGAAAGTGTCGATGACATCCTGTGCCTCGGTGAGCCCATCGACGAGTGCCGAAGACAGCTCGAGGCGGTCGTTGAAGGTTTCGAAATCGTTGATTTCATCGGCGTCATGGCCAGTGTCGAAGACGAAGGTATCGACAAGAGTGCCGCCACGCAGCAGGTCGTTGCCGGTGCCGCCCTCTAGGCGGTCAACGCCCTGCATGCCATAGATCGTGTCGTCATCGGCACCGCCCAGCATCGTGTCATCGCCGGTGCCGCCATAGATTTCGTCCTCGCCGAGCCCTCCGGAGAGCACGTCGGAGCCGAAGTTGCCGTACAGCGTATCGTCACCGGAATTGCCATAGACCGTATCCCAGGCTGATCCGGCAGAAATCCAGTCGTTGCCGGTGCCGCCGGAGAGCTCGTCGTCGCCCTCGCTGCCGTACATGCTGTCATCCCCATCGCCGCCAAACAGGGTATCCCAGCCAGAGCGGCCGTAGACAGTGTCGTTGCCCTCGCCCCCTTCGACATAGTCTACGCCATCGCCCGAGGAGATGTAGTCATCCCCGGCACCGCCATAGACGGTGTCGAGAGAGGTATTGCTGAAAATGGTGTCATTGCCGTCACCGCCGTAGACGGTGTCATCGCCGGTGCCGGCTGTGACGCTGTCGTTGCCTTCATCACCGTAGATGAGGTCGGTGGACGTGCCGCCGTGGATTGTATCATCTCCGAAGCCGCCATTGATGTTGTCGCCACCGGTACCACCGTCGATCTCGTCGTTTCCGGCGCCACCATCAAGGGTGTCGTATCCCCCCCCGCCGGTGATGGTGTCGTTGTCACTGGTGCCCGTCAGGTCTTCGCGGCTGTCATTACCTGTGATGACGTCACCTTCGCCAGCCTGATCCATGGCCAGAACTTCTGCCACAGTGAGCGTGCGATCACTAAACCGCAGCACTTCCACGTCATTGAGTACCCCAACCAGACTATCATCATCAGCATCATAGATGGTGAGACTGTCTGCGCTGCCCTCAAGACGGGTGTTTTCCAAAAAGAACTCAAGACTGATGCCGCGGATGCGATTGCCGCCATCATCTTCGACCCAGGTGCGATGCAGGTCGACCTGATCTGTGCCGCCGCCGCCGTTGAAGGTAAAGACGCCCTGGACTTCGTTGAGGCGAATGCGATTGTCGTTGTCATTGCCCTCGATGAGCGCTTCGCCATCCGTGTCCAGAACAACGCGCTCGATATTGCTGCCGGTCACGGTGTATTCCGTGGTGCCCGCATCATCGAGATCGGTACGGCCCTGAATTGTAACAGACCCTTCCTCGTTGCCGGCGTCGAACTCGACCAACACATCTGTATCGCCATAATCATAGATCACGGCGTCATCGAAGTCCTCGCCTCCTTCTCCGCCATCAAGCGTGGCATTGTGGCGGTTGATGACCATCCAGTCCTCGTCATCGCCGCCATTGATGGTGTCGTCACCACCGTTGCCGTAGATGTTGTCATTGCCCGCACCGGTTTCGATCAGGTCGTCCCCAGAGGTGCCATGCACCTCATCATCCTCGCTGGAGCTTGGGAAAAAGTTCGACAGCAGGATGTCCTGGTTCGGGGCATAGGTGCCGCTCGGGTAACCGATGCTGGTGATACTGTCCTCGAACGCCAGCCATTCGGCCGCGGTGGAGATGGACGGCAAGGCATCGCCAGACAGCACAAAGATGCTCATACGGTTGGCGTAATCCTCGCCACTGCCGGTGTCATACAGCTCGTCCACCCCGAGAACGATGGTGGTCCGGGTGGTGCCGTTGTCATTCCAGGTGGCCTCGAGAATGAATTCCTCGCTCAGATCCGGGTAGTCACCGCCGTTGAGGGATACCAATGCCTCGCTGGGATCGTTGATATTGGCGATGTCGGTTTCCCCATCGATGCCTGTGCCGGTTGTGTAGCGCAGGGTGTTGGGGGCTCCGTCGGGGAGATAATAATGCAGCTCAGCACCGGTTTCGACACCGTTTGCAACGGCATCCTCCTCATCAGAAAAGAGTACGGTGATTCCGCTCAAGGAATAGGTGGTCATCGCAATAGGCCCTTCATGAATCGTCATAAAAGGGCCCGCTCCGGACCCTTAACGTCTGTACGACATGGACGCTAATGGGTGGCGCGAGGGTCAGTCAATAATTTTTGAATGTGTCGGTTGCGGGTATGAGATGGACCCAACACCGATGTGTCACAGGCACCGCAACGCGGCACCTGTGCGTTGAAACGTTGACACGCAATGGGTGTCTCACATCATCGAGTCAGACGATGAAAATATTGTCGTCCAATCCGTCCAGCGTGGTGAGATTAGACAGGGTGATCTGATCGCCGCCTCCGAAGTCAAATACCACCACACCGTTCTGGATGCTGGCAAACGTGTCGAGCACATCCTGCCCGTCGTTCAGCCCATCAACCAGCGCTGACGATAGCTCCAACCGGTCACGATGCGTTTCGAAGTCGTTGATCTCGTCACTGTCATGACCGGTATCAAAGACAAAGGTGTCACGCAGCGTGCCGCCACGTAGCAGGTCATTGCCGCTGCCGCCTTCCAGCCGGTCAACACCCTGGTTCCCATAGAGTGTGTCGTTGCCATCAATCCCGCGCAGGCTGTCGTCGCCGGTGCCACCATAGAGGATATCCTGCCCCGCACCGCCAGAGAGCACGTCAGAGCCGAAGTTGCCGTACAGCGTATCATTGCCATCATTGCCAAAGACCGTGTCCCATGCCGAACCTGCGGAAAACCAGTCGTTTCCGTCCCCGCCATTCAACAGGTCATCGCCCTCGCTGCCGATCAGGCTGTCATCCCCGTCCCCGCCAAACAGGCTGTCCCAGCCGGAGCGACCATAAATGGTGTCATTGCCACCTTCACCGTCGACATAATCGACGCCGTCACCAGAAGAGATATAGTCGTGCCCCTCGCCGCCATAAACGGTGTCGAGCGCCGTATTGCTGAAAATGGTGTCGTTGCCGCTGCCGCCATAGATGGTGTCGTCACCGGTCCCGCCGGTCAGGCTGTCATTGCCTTCGTCGCCACGCAGCAAGTCGGTGGAACTGCTGCCGAACAAGGTGTCGTCGCCGCTCTGGCCAACCAGGCTGTCTGCTCCGGCCCCGCCATCGATGCTATCGTTGCCTGCTTCGCCCCAGATGGAATCATGGCCGGCACCCGCTGCGATTTCATCATTCCCGGCGCCGGCCTGAACCTGATTGCTGGCCTCATTGCCGGTGATGCTGTCATTGCCGCTGCCCGCGATCAGGTTCTCGACCACGGTGCCGCGGGCGATCCCCACATTGCCGATCAGGCCGGCCACATCGGAGAAGCTTTCATCGTTCAGGTCGATGCGGTCGGCGGTGGTGTTGTTGCTGAGATCAAGCGTGTCGGTGCCGCTGACGTCATAGATGGTGAGCGCCATGCTGTTGTCAGAGTCGCGGTCCGGAGAGTCGCGCCCTTCGAGCACCCCGAAGATATCATAGAGATAGCTGTCGGTGAGCGTGGTATTGGCCCCCCAGGTGGTATCGCCCGCGGTCTCGCTGTTCTCATCCGGCGCCCCGTAGAGGTTCTGGATCGCCACGATATCAGCCATCATGGTGGTGACCACAAAGCCGCGGGAGGCATTGGTGGTATAATTTTCCTCCTGGTCGAAATAGGACATCACCGACATCTGCCAGCTGTCATTGCTGAAGGTTTCATGCGTGCCGTAGACGGCATTGCCATTATAGGCGCCCTGGTGGCCGAGCCCCAGCGCATGGCCGATCTCATGCACATAGGTCTGGAAGGAATAGCTGTTGATCGAGGTGCCGGAGTTGGTCAACCAGCTGGTCGAGACATTCACTTCCGACGACAGGATGGTGCCGCCGCTGGTCACGGACTGGGCAAAGGCGCCGTCGGCATTGTCATCAAAGGAGATGTCAGCAACGGACGATGCGGTTTCCACAAATTCCAGATTGGCGACCCGTTCCCAGGCCTCAAAAGCCCAGCGGGCCAGTTGCTGCCCGGCGGCGGTGAGCCCGGTGATATTGACCGAGATCTGGTTGTCTGCGGAAGTGTCGAAGCTGCGCCCGGAGCGAAACGTGCCCTGCCAGTAGCCGTCGGTCAGGAAGTCGGCCATCTCGTCCAGGGTGGCGGGCTCTGCCGGCTCCCGGGTGCTCACGCCCAGGGTATAGGTGCCGGTGTTGATCCCATAGGCATCCGCAACCAGGTAGTAAGTGCCGCTGGTGGTGGCCGTGTAGCTCAGCAGGGATTCATAGCCGACCCCGCCGTCATCATTGGCCGCGATCTGGGTGCCGCTGCCATTGTAGAGCCGCAAATAGGGGTCCGACAGCGTCCCGTCACCACTGGGGGCGCCGGTGAGATCAAACTGGTAGGTCTCTCCGGCGGTCAGGGTGATGGCCACCCAATCCTCGTCACCGCTGTTGCTGATCGTGCCGCTGAAGGTATCCCCCACCGACATGGAATAGCCGGTCGCGATGGAGGCGGGCGCATCGGCAACCTCGGTAATGGCGGCAAAATCGCCGTTCCCGTCTTCGCCGTGGCGCAGCGGGTCAAAGGTCTGGGTGGCATTACACAGGAAACACATATTGAAGCTCTTGATTGGAAAACCTTGACGGTCAGGAAGCTGAAGAATGACGGGCTGTCAACAGGAACGGCACGTCTAGGGTGTTCGCGCCCAGGTTGCGGGCAGATCCGGGGTTGCCGTGAGCAATCCGCGGGTAAAACTTGGGTACATGCTGGCAGAGAGGCTGGCATCCATCACATCCAGCGCCACCTCCGGCCCCTGTTGCGGCGGGGTGGAGCCGGATTGCCACTCCAGGTGGCCGCTCAGCCGATCCTCACCGATCCCGGCCAGAACCAGACGAACGGTGCCGGCGGCCTCGGCCTGTTCCGGCAGCAGCAGCGGAGCGTTCCGGTCGGCGGCGGAGATCTGGCGGCTGCGGATGTCGAAAGCCCCGTCCAGGGCGGTGTCCAGCGCCGCTGTAAGCGCCGCGCAGAGCGCGTCCGGCTCTGGCACTTCGGCGGGGCATTGCACCAGCAGCGCCGGTGTCGCGGGAACGGGATCAGCTCCCATGGCCTGCCCCGGCTGCGGGCTGCCGGCCCAAAGCCCACCACAGAGCACCAGAAGCCCCGACTGCACGCCGGCGCGCAAACGTCCATACATGTTCCTGACTCACCTTTGTTCCCACTCGCCTGCCTGCTCAGGCTAGGCCACTTACTCCGATCCCCCGACCAAAGCGCATGGTGCCTCTAAATGAGGTGTTTTAATGGCAATCGCTCCGGTTGTCTAAGATCCAAGATAGAAATCGCCCCGACGGGCGGTTTTTGGCGCGGCCGTTGCAGCAGCAGCAAGCAGCGGCAGCTGCCCTGTCGGGAAAACCTTAGGGTGGCTTTTATCTTTGGGATTGGTGAAATAGAGACTTCTTTTCAAAAGAGCGTGCAGGTGGCGGCGGTTTCGTCCCCTCCGGCTGGCGCAAACCAGACAGACGTGCAGATTTACGGCTCTGCGCCTTGGCAGGCTTGTGAAATCTGGTGGTTCCACTAGGACAAGAGTGTGCACACTGAATGAGGCATCCTATGTCGATTACCCCCGTTCTCCTCTGTGGTGGCTCAGGAACTCGCCTTTGGCCGTTGTCGCGCAAGAGCTATCCGAAGCAATTTGTGCCCTTGATGGGGGAGGAGACCCTGTTTCAGGCCTCGGCGAAGCGGTTGGCGGGAACGGCCGAGGGGCTGTCCTTTGCGCCGCCGATGGTGCTGACCAATTCCGACTTCCGCTTTATCGTCACCGAGCAGCTTCAGGGCGCGGGCATTGATCCCGGCGCCATCCTGATCGAACCCGAGGGGCGCAATACCGCGCCGGCGGTGCTGGCGGCGGCCCTGCGCGCCCGGGCCCAGGATCCGGAGGCGGTGCTGCTGATCGCGCCGTCGGATCACGTGGTGCCCGATGTGGCGGCCTTTCATGCCGCTGTCGTCCGCGGGCTGGAGGCCGTGGCCGCGGGCCAGCTGGTGACCTTCGGCATCACGCCCACCCATGCCGAAACCGCCTATGGCTATCTCGAACTGGCCGAGGCGCCGGGGGCCGAGGGCGCCGCGGTGGCGCTGAAGCAGTTTGTCGAAAAACCCGATGCCCTGCGCGCGGCCGAAATGCTGGCGGCGGGCAATTTCAAATGGAACGCCGGCATCTTCCTGTTTGCCGCCAAGGACATCATTGCCGCCTTCGAGGCCCATGCCCCCGACCTGATCGCTCCGGTCGAGGCGGCGCTGCGCGAGGCGCAGGTGGATCTGGGCTTTTTGCGGCTGGCGCCGGAGCCCTGGTCGGCGGCGGCGGATATCTCGATCGACTACGCGGTGATGGAACAGGCCCGCAACCTCTCCGTGGTGCCTTTTGATGCGGCCTGGTCCGACCTTGGCGGCTGGGACGCGGTCTGGCGCGAGGCGGGGCCCGACGAAAACGGCGTGGTGGCCAGCGGCGGTGCCACGGCGATCGACTGTTCCGACACGCTGCTGCGCTCGGACAGCGACCGGCTGGAGGTGGTCGGCATCGGGCTTGAGGGCATCATGGCGGTGGCGATGAACGACGCGGTGCTGGTGGCGGACAAGTCCCGCGCCCAGGACGTCAAGCTGGCGGTACAGGCGCTGCAGGAAAAGGGCGCGCCCCAGGCCACCAGCTTTCCCAAGGACCACCGTCCCTGGGGCTGGTTCGAGAGCCTGGTGGTGGGCAGCCGTTTCCAGGTCAAGCGCATTCTGGTGCATCCGGGCGCCAGCCTCAGCCTGCAGAGCCATTTCCACCGCTCCGAACACTGGATCGTGGTCGAGGGCACCGCACGGGTGACGGTGGACGAGGAGGTCAAGCTGGTCACCGAGAACCAATCCGTCTACATTCCGGTCGGCGCGGTGCACCGGATGGAAAACCCGGGCAAGGTGCCGATGGTGCTGATCGAGGTGCAGACCGGCGCCTATGTCGGCGAGGATGACATCGTCCGCTACGAAGACGCTTACGCAAGGACCTAGAGATGAAAATCGCAGTTGCTGGCCTCGGCTACGTCGGCCTGTCCAATGCTGTCCTGCTGGCGCAGCATCATGAGGTGGTGGCCACCGATATCTCCGCCCCGCGGGTGGAGATGGTCAACGCCCGCCAATGCCCGATCGTCGATCCGGAGCTGGAAGCGTTTCTCGCCGACCGTAGCCTGAACCTGAGCGCGACCACCACCGCCGCCGAGGCCTATGCAGGGGCGGACTATGTGGTGGTGGCGACGCCGACGAATTATGACCCCAAGACCAATTATTTCGACACCTCCAGCGTCGAGGCGGTGATCGCCGAGGTGATCGCCATTACCCCCGCCGCCACCATCGTCATCAAATCGACGATTCCCGTGGGCTATGTGCAGGACCTCCGGGCGCGGCTGGAGACGGATCAGGTGATCTTTTCCCCCGAGTTCCTGCGCGAGGGCCGGGCGCTCTATGACAACCTGCACCCCTCCCGCATCATTGTCGGCGAGCGCTCCGAGCGCGCCCGCGTCTTTGCCGATCTGCTGCTTGAGGGGGCCGAGGACACGGATGTGCCGGTGCTGTTCACCGACCCCGACGAGGCGGAGGCGATCAAGCTCTTTGCCAATACCTATCTCGCGATGCGGGTGGCGTTTTTCAACGAGCTGGACAGCTATGCCATGGCCGGCGGCATGGACACCCGCCAGATCATCGACGGCATCAGCCTCGATCCGCGCATCGGCGGCCATTACAACAACCCGTCCTTTGGCTATGGCGGCTACTGCCTGCCCAAGGACACCAAGCAGCTCTTGGCCAATTACAACCACGTGCCGCAGAACCTGATCCGGGCGATCGTCGATGCCAACCGCACCCGCAAGGATTTCCTCAGCGATCAGATCCTGATGAAAGGCCCCAAGGTGGTCGGCATCCACCGGCTGGTGATGAAGGCGGGGTCGGACAATTTCCGCCAGTCTTCGATCCAGGGCATCATGAAGCGGCTGAAGGCCAAGGGTGTCGAGGTGATCGTCTACGAGCCGGTGCTGGAGGAGGCGCATTTCTTCCACAGCCGGGTGATCCGCGATCTGGCCGCCTTCAAGGCGGAGGCCGATCTGATCGTCGCCAACCGGATGACCGACGAAATCCGCGATGTCGCCGACAAGGTCTTCACCCGCGATCTGTTCGAGGCGGACTGAGGGGCGCGCCGCCGCTGCTTGTCACGCCCCCGGCGGACCTCTAGGACGAGGCAAACGCAATCCCACTGCGAGTGTGCCGCCATGCAAACCGTTCTCGTCACCGGCTCGGCCGGCTTTATCGGCTTTCACCTCAGCATGCTGCTGCTCCGGCAGGGGGCGCGGGTGATCGGGCTGGATGCCTTCAGCGACTATTACGATGTCCGCCTGAAAGAGCAGCGCCACGCCTTGCTGGCCGAGACCGCCGCTGCCGGGCCGGGGCAGTTCCTGCCGGTCACCGGCCGGATCGAGACGCCCGGTTTGCTGGGCAATCTGCTGGCCTCCCATAATCCAGATTATGTTATCCATTTGGCCGCCCAGGCCGGGGTGCGCCATTCGATCGAGCATCCGCGCGCCTATCTGGAAAGCAATCTCATCGGCACCTTCGAACTGCTCGAGGCCGCCCGGGCGCATCCGCCCCGCCACATGCTGCTGGCCTCCACCTCCTCGGCCTATGGCGCCAATTCCGAGATGCCCTATCGCGAGGACCAGAAGGCCGATCACCAGATGTCCTTTTACGCAGCCACCAAGAAATCAACCGAACATATGGCGCATTCCTATGCCCATCTGTTCGACCTGCCGGTGACCATGTTCCGCTTCTTCACCGTCTACGGACCCTGGGGCCGGCCCGACATGGCGCTGTTCAAATTCACCAAGGCGATCCTCGAGGGCCGTCCCATCGACGTCTACAACCACGGCAACATGCAGCGGGATTTCACCTATGTGGAAGATCTGGTGGAGGCGATCCGCCGCCTGATGGCCGCGGTGCCCGAACGCCCCGAGGACGGCCAGGTGCCCGCCGGGGACAGCCTGTCGCCGGTGGCCCCGTTCCGTGTGGTCAATATCGGCAACTCCACCCCGGTGCCGCTGACCGATTATATTGCCGCCATCGAACGGGCCACCGGCCGTGTGGCGCAGCGCAACCTGATGCCGATCCAGCCCGGCGACGTGCCCGCAACCTGGGCCGACGCCACCTTGCTGCACCGGCTTACCGGGTATGTGCCGCAGACCGGCATCGACGAGGGCGTGGCCCGCTTTGTGCAATGGTACCGGGACTACACCAGCACCGATGCCCCGCACTGACGCCGATCTGCTCGCGTATTCGCTCTCGTGATCCAAAACCATCCGCACCGCTCTGGCGCGCAATTCCTCTGGATAACGTGTTCCGTGCTTCGTCTTTACCATGACCCAGTATCCTTACTTCTGGGTCTCCGGCAAACAAGAAGCGGTTCAACGCCTATGATGCCTGGGGCCGTGCAAAACTGCAGGAGGCGCTTTCCGCCCCGTGCCCAGCGACACACCGCACGATCAGGTGATGCAGGAAGCCCACACCCTGATTGACGGGAAGCGCCATGCCTAAACTCAAATGGAAGGCCCCGGCAGTCGCAGACCTGATGACGTTTCCGGCAAGGTGGAGGGAATACGGGAACTGGTGGTCCGCCCAACTATATCGTGATCGATGCCGAAACCGCGGCAGCGGTGACGGTGCTCCGTGTACTTCACGCGGCGCAGCAGTGCGCCTTAGGTTTCAGTTTCGAAGTATTCAAATGTTTCAACTCAAGTCGTACTTTAGCGCCAAATCATAGTCTGTCATGCGGTCTGCATGAACCGCTTCAAAGTCTTCCTTGCTAACAACGTGCCGTTTAATCCCGCCTCCGTGACTTCCAGACACATATTCATAAACATATTTGCCGTCGATAAGAGTGATTGACCAGTGAGGGCCCTTTATTGATGTATCGGTTTTCTCGACGGTCGCCCCCTTCTTGGGAGGATAAATTTTTTTTCCAAACTCAACCATTATTGATTTCCTATCTTCATAACTTCGAATGGGACTCCGTCGAAGTCCATAACAGCTTCTGGCGCACCTCCGGAAGTATATCCACCTGGTAACCAATGACTGTTCGCGCCAAGTTCGTTCCCAGACGGGATCCTCAGACCATTGAAATCCTCAGGGTCGATACGCACCGCGACCATTTCCCCGTTTGACAATGATCCTGCGTCCAACCCAAGCCGCTTCTCAATATTCGCTAAGTTCCCTCCTGAATTTTGCACCAAGTTATCAAACTCGGACTTTGGCATGACAAAACCGCCCGGAGGGCCTGCTGTACCATATTGATCGATAGCGCTCGCAGGCGTCACGCGTACTGCGCCGTCGTCAAACTTGGCCAAATGCTCATCAATTTCAGCCTTGCTCATATAGGTCGATGGATCAGGCCTCTGACCTTTTGGAGTGCCTACAATTTCTTTTATTTTTTCGTCCGTTAGCCCGGCCCTGCGTTTACGGGTAATTCTGATGTTGCCGCCGTTCATGCCCAGGGTGTTGGGGTCGATCTCCACCTTGTACTGGTTCACCCGGTGACGGATACGGGCCACGCCGTTGGCGCCGGCGCGGGTGAAGGCTTCGATCTCGTCGTGCAGGCCCTTGCCGATTTTTCCCAGGGCGGTGATGGCCTTGCCGAAGGCCTCGACGATGCTAGCCAGAATGCCGAGGCTTTTGGCTTTGACAGCCAGGCCGCGCAGCTTGGCCACAAAGGTGGCCAGGCGGCCTGCCAGCAGCGCGATGCCGCCGCCGCCGGTAAGGGCCGCGATGACCGCCAGGATGATCTCGATCAGCACCTCCGGCAGGATGAAGCCGCTGACCACCCCCGCCATCTCGGCCCAGAAATTGGGCGTCATGTTCATCGCCACCGCCATGAAGACGTGGAAGACGTATTCAAAGGCGTTGGTCTCGCTGGCGATCAGCACCAGCCGCTCGATCCAGTCCTGACCGTTGTCGATGAGCTGCGCGAACAGCCGCCCCGTCTCGCCTGGGAGGGCACGCAGGCTGTCGAGCGCCGCCTCCATCAGATCCACGGTGCCCGAGGCCAGATCGCGCATCGCCGCCATGATGGTGGCGATGTAGGCGGCCAGATCATCCGCGCCGCTGATCCAGTCCGAAACAGTTTCGGCGGCAGTTTCGACCAAGGATGTCCCGTAAACCGCAATCGCGCCGAAGGGGCCGCCGTATTGCATCATGCCCTGTTCAAACGGGCTTTGGCGGGCCACATAGGCGTCATGCCAGTTCTGGGCGTTTTGATAGGCTGCAATGGCGCGGTCGCTGACACCACCCCAGAAATCGGCCTCGCCCTGGTACCAGGCGGACAGCCCCTTGCCGACACCCCGGAACCGCGCCTCGGGGATGGAGAGGAGGCCCCTGGCTTCCCATTCCAGCACATAGGGCTGCAACTTCATCAGCGCATCGTCCCGGAACCCAGCCAGTGCCGCGCCCAGGTCGCCCATACCGGCGTCAGCCTCTCCGGCCCCCTGCGGCACCAGCGTGACCTCCGAAACCCCCTGTGCCACCTCGATGGGCGGGGTGGTTCCCATTGTGGCCAGCGGGGCGGTCGGCGCGTCCCCGTCTTTCAGGCCATGGGCGATCAGGGGTTCCGTGCGGACCGCCCCGTCCACAACAACGCCCGTGCTGTCCTCGACCCGCACACAGGCATTGGTCAGCGGTGTGGTCCAGGCATCCCGGTAACAGGCTTCAACCCGGATCAGACCCGCGCAAGGCAGGCAGATGCGGTCCATGTCGCCCTGCGCCGCAGGCGCGCCCGCCCGGGCCTGGGCAGCAACTGCGCTGGGTGCCGGGGTTTTGGGGCTGCCATCTGCCATCAAAGCGCTCCTGTCTCATGCAGCGCATCCATGCGGCGCTCCAGCTGGGCCAGCTTGGCGTCTTCGTCCAAATGGCCTGCAAGAATTTGGATCAGCTGGCCGGCCGGATCACGCTGTTCAAAGCGCTCACCGAAGAACAGCTGCCAGCTGGCCAGAACATGAATGCTGCGCAGCTTGCGAATGCCGTAGGCGCCCATTCGCTGGGCGACCTGCGCGACCATGCTGTGCAGATCGTCGCGGGACCGGCCGGCGGTTTGCTCGGGAAACGAGCGGCGTAGGGCCAGGGCCATCTCGATCCGCCGCCGCCGCGCGCCCGCCTGGGCCATCGCCTGTTCCTGTGCGTGACTGAGCTGGCAGGCGGGCGCGGTGCCGGGATGCTCCGGGGCGTGATGCAATGTGCACTGCTCCAGCACGTTGCAGCAGATCACGGTCGCGGTCATCTGCTGCTCGGAACCGTGGAAATAACGCAGATATCCGGCCTCCAGGCAGGCCTGGGCGACATGCGGCTCCCAAAAGCGGAAAAAGACCCAGTCGCCCTGACTGTTACGCACGCGGGTAAAGGTCCTGAAGTGCTGCCACAGCGCATCAAGGTCCTGTGGCGACCGCAGATAAAGCCCCGGCTCACGATCCCAGAACTGCGTTGGTTCCGCCCCTGTGGTGAACAGCTGCCGGGTCAGGCTGCTGCCAGCGTCAAGCTGCACAATCCACGGCGCGGCATCACCCAAGGTGTCAAAAGCGTCCCCCTGGAACAGGCATCGGTGCGGCAAACCCGAGGCCATTAGAACGTCCGGCAGGTTCGCGATTTTGGCTCCGTCCAGAATGGCGAAACAGCCCGTCCCCGTTTCGCAGCCGTCCGCAAGAGGGCCGAACAACGGGGTTTGCAGAGTATCCGGCACGGTCTTCTGAGGCCAGACACCGAATTGATCCCCCAGCGGCTCAACTCCGCAGATTTCTTCTCCGCCTGCGCTGGGGAGAACGCCTGGAGCCGCATCCGCTGCGCGGCCCAGATCAAGCCAGTAATCATCTTCCGCCTGCATCATCAGACGCCTTAAATAAATCAACCAATGCGTGCACAATATGGAACCAGAGACGGCAAACCTCAATCCCGATATCAGCTGTCAGCAAAACAGCGCCCAAAGAGGTCTATTGCGGGCTCGCCGGCTCGCATTGCCGTGTGACACACCGCATTCGGCAAAAAGAGATCAGGGTGTTTCCTTGCGTCGCGGATGCGCAGAACGGCCTGGTGAGATGTGTTGTAGCGCCGCGCCACGGCGGCGACGGTCATCCCGGCCTCAAGGTCCGACCGATCCGCCCACCTGCGACCCCGCGCCCCGTCGCCTTCGCCTGACAGGCACAGGACAGAGGCGCCCGCCGCCGCTCAGCCCAGGCCCGCGCGCAGGCAGTCGTGGATGTGCAGCAGCCCCGCCACCCGGTCCGCGTCATCCAGCACGAACAAGGCCGAGATCTTGCGGCTGTTCATCTCGTGCAGCGCTTCGGAGGCGAGCGAGCCGCGGCGGATCACCTTGGGGCCGCGGGTGGCCACTTCGCCCGCGGTGCGCGCCATCAGCCCGTCCATGTTGCGGCGCAAATCGCCGTCGGTGATGATGCCGGTCAGCCGCCCCCCCTCGACCAGACCGGCCAGGCCAAAGCCCTTGGCGGTCATGGTCAAAAGCGCCTCGGACATCGGGGTGTCCGGCGCCACCAGCGGCAAGGCCTCGCCCGTGTGCATCAACCCGTCCACCAGCATCAATTGCGCGCCCAGCTTGCCGCCGGGGTGGAAGACCTTGAAATCCTCGCGCTCAAAGCCGCGCCGCTTCATCAGGGCCACCGCCAGCGCATCGCCCATCGCCAGCGTCGCCGTGGTCGAGGTGGTGGGCGCCATGCCGATGCCGCAGGCCTCGGGCGCGTCGGGCAGCAGCAGCACCACATCGGCCTGGGTCGCGAGGGTGCTGTCGGCCTTGCGGGTGATGGCAATCAGCGGGATCGCAAAGCGGCGGCTGTAGGTGACGATATCGGCCAGTTCAGACGTCTCGCCGGAATTGGAGATCACCAGGCAGACATCGCGCGGCGTCACCATGCCGAGATCGCCGTGGCTGGCCTCGGTGGCATGTACAAATTGCGCCGGCGTCCCCGTCGAGGCCAGGGTGGCGGCGATCTTGTTGCCGATATGGCCGGATTTGCCGACACCCGACACAATCACGCGGCCTTCCATGGCCTCGAGGATTTCGATCGCCTTGAGCTGCGCGTCGCCCACGTCGCCCGCCATCCGGGTCAGCGCGGCCGCCTCCACCGTCAGCACGCGGGCCATTTCGCCCAGGGTCTCGTCGAGGGTCATCTGTCGGGGAGTCATGTGGCGGTCTCCGGGCACTGGGGATGGAGGAAGGAGCATCATCTGGCTCCTGTGTAGGCGGCACACAGGCGAAAGACCAGTGCTGCCCGCCCCGGCAAAGCGGCCCCGGGCAACAGAACTGGCCCGATCCCCGACCATAAACTGGGCATAAAATTTTCAGCGGGCCTTAATGCGCGCCTGCTAGGCCAACCGGGACAGCCCCCTTGCAGCAGAAAGGAACACCCATGTCCCGTCGCACGCTCCTGGCCACCGCCGCCTGTGCCCTCTCCCTGTTTTCCGCCCCCGCCTTTGCCGAGACCATCCGCCTGGTCCAGGACGAGGCCTATGCCCCCTATATGACCAAGGACGGCAAACGCCCCACCGGCATCTGGGCGGAGGTGATCACCGAAGCCCTGACCCGTGTCGAGGGCGACTATGACGTCGTTCTGGAGGCGGTGCCGTGGTCGCGCGCCGTGAACCTGGTCGAAAGCGGGCAGGCCCATGGCCTGGTCGGCACCTACCACAAGCCCGACAGCCGCCCCTGGATCGGCACCTATTCGGTGGCGCCTTTCACCGAGAACGTCTCCGTCTACTGCCGCGATGGCGTGGCCGAAGCCGACTGGTCCTACCCGCAGGACTTCAAGGGGCTCACATTCGGCAACAACGCCGGTTTCGGCACCCCGGGACCGGAGTTTTTTGACCTGGTCGCCAGCGGCCTGATCTCGCTTCAGGAGGCGCCGACCACCGATCTCAACCTGAAGAAACTCGCCGCCGGCCGTATCGATTGCTACGTGCAGGAGCAGCTGACGGCACAGATCGCCATGGGAGCACTTGGGCTCAGCGGCATCACCCAGGTGCTCGATACCTCGGTCGAAGACAGCATGATCGGCTTTCGCGGCAGCTGGCAGGGCACCGAGGCCGAAGGATTTGCCGCCGATTTGGACCGCGCCCTGACGGCGATGATGGCGGACGGGACGATCGACCAGATCATCGCCGCCGCCGTGGATGGCTGAAGCAGGCCGCGCGGCCTGTTCCTGGCGGCGCGGCCCCCTGTCGGGGCGTGCTCAGCCCGAGTCGATCCGGATCGGCGGCGCGGTGCTGACCAGCCGGTTGATCTGGCGCAGATGCTCCGGCAGGCAGCGGGTCAGGAAATCATAGTCCCGCAGCACCCGCGCCCGGGCCCGCGCGCCCAGCTCCGCATGTTCCGCCGGGCGGGCCAGCACCTCCACCACCTGCGCGGCCAGCGCCTCCGGGTCGAAGAAATCCACCAGCAGGCCGGTGTCCCCATGGGTGATCGCCTCACGCACCGGCGCCACATCGGCGGCCACGATGGTGGCCTCCATCGCCATCGCCTCCAGAAGCGACCAGCTGAGGACAAAGGGCATGGTCAGATAGACGTGGCAGCGCGACAGCTGGATGATGCGGCACAAATCGCCGTAGGGCACCCGGCCCAGAAAGTGCACCCGGCTCCAGTCGACGCGGTCACCGACCTCGGCCTCCATCTCGCCGCGCAGGCCGCCGGGGTGGTCGCTCTCGCGCCCGTAGGAGACCTCGTTGCCGCCGATCATCAGGATACGCGCATTGGGCCGCGCCGCCTGGATCTCCGGCAGCGCCCGCATCATGATGTGAAACCCGCGCGCGCGCTCCATGTTGCGGGCCACATAGGTCACCACCTCATCGCCGCGCGACAGCGGATGGCCCAGACGCCCCAGCGCGATCTGCGCATCCGGATTGGCCTGCAACCGGTCCGCCCGGATGCCATCGTGGCAGACATACATCATGTCATGGAACGAGGCCGGAAAGCGGTCGCGCTGCCAGTAGGTCGGCACATGGCCCAGATCCACCACCTCGCGGTTGAGGCAGGGCACCACGTTGCGGGCGCGGTTGAAATAGGGCGCATGGGCCCCGGCGGGCTGTTCGGGGTCAAAGCCGACCATGCCGCCTTCCATATTGTAGTAATATTCAAAGAAGCCGAGGATCGGCACATCCGGCCACAGATCCTTGAAGAAGGACAACTCCCCCCAGCCGGTATGGCCGAGGATGATGTCGGGGCGAAAGCCGGTCTCGGCCTCGTATTTCTGCATCGCCTGCACGGCGCCAAAGCCCGCCCCCGCCGCCGCTTCCCAGTCCCGGGCCAGGCCAAAGGCCTCCTTTGCCGGCGTGTGGAAGGGCGCATAGACCACCGTGCGCACGCCCGCGATCTTCACATCGCCCCGCTGGCTCAGGAACACCAGCTCATGCCCGCCCTGCGCGACAAGCCATTTCACCAGCTCGCGATACTGACCCGGCATGTTCTGATGCACAAACAGCAGTTTCATTGCGGTTGCTCCCCTGCTCTCTCTCGATGCGATTGGCCGCTCTGCGGCGCTTGCACCTTAGCTGCACAACAGACAGCCGAAAACCACATGCAGCCCCGGGACATGGCGTTTCCCGCGCGGCGGCGGCCCCCGGCGGGCCCCACTAAAAGGTGACCTCCGCAACGGCGCCTGGCCATCGGCGCGCCCCTCAAAACCCGCCCGCTCAGGCACCTGCCCGTTTGCGCACCCAGCCCAGGAAGGCCGCATCCGGCTTTCTCAGACGTGGCCCCCCCGAGCGGGCCCAGACCGCGCGCCAGTCAGCCTCCAGCGCGTAGACATCCGCCCCCGGCAGCAGGCGACGCGCCTCGTCGCGGGCCGCTTCGGAGACCACCGGCGGCGGTGTCTCCAGCAGCTTGTCCTTCTGGGCAAAACGGATGATGTCGCCCTCCAGCTCTGCCATCTCGTAATCGGGCAAGGGCTGGTTTTCGATCATGTCGCGGATCATCTTGCGAAAGACCCGGCGCGGACTGGCGGAGCCGGATTTCTTCAGGAGCGTCTCCACCGAGATCTGCCAGCTGTCCTGACGTCCGCAGTGCTTGCGCGCCAGCTCGTAGATGCGCCGTTCCAGCGGTTTGCGCAGGCGGAAATAATCGCGGCTGAGCGTCAGCACCGATTTCGACAGCACCGCCCGAAACAGCCAGTCCGACAGCGTCACCGCCACCGAGACCATGCGCCCGCCCCGGGATTTGCGCACAATCTCCCAGCTCTCGATGAGGCCAAAGCCCGAGGTGATTTCCTGTCCGCCGGTGATGATATTGGTGGTGATCCGGGTGCCCGCCAACCGCTCAAACGCCTCGCGCAGCCGCCGGTAGGCATCGCCCGAGGTCTCGCGGTTGCAGGCCATCAAGAGATCATGCGCCGTCAGATGCAGCGTGCGGCTCACCTGACGGCCCGCATTGAGCGCCGCCATCAGCTGGCTCACACAAAAGATCAGGATGTCCTTGTCGTGGATCGTCGCCAGCCCCTTGACGCTCGGCGTCACGGTGATTTCGGCGCCGTTGTGCTCGTAGTTCAGAATGCGCCGGTCAGGCCGCGTACTGAGCGAAAACAACGGATGCTCCATCGATGCCAGATCATTCTTCGGCATCGCATCGAAGATGTCACAGAGGAAATATGCCCCCTGCCCTTCGGGTGGATAGCCCCCGGCCCCGCTCACCGCGCTGGTCATGTATTCAGTCTCACTGCTCTGCCTGTTCCACGATGTGCGTCCCGCTGTGCCGCCGGATTCGCATTCGTGGTTTTGATTACACCCACCCTAGGGTTATCCACAGCCCCGCACAACGGGGGTTCAGAGTCAGCAGATCGGGGGTTCAGAGTCATTTCATCGGGGTTTCAGAGTCGCTCGTCTCAGAATTTCACCGCCAAAGCCCAGTAAAAAAAGGACTTTGCAGATGCCCCTGCTCTGCCTTAACTAGAAATAACACAATAATAACAGGACATGTTTTTTTCACCCCTCCTGTTCAGATCTCCGACACCAGCGATATCGCCTGTTGCAAGTCACGGATTTGCTTAGAAAATAATGGCAATGTCATCATAATGCTTCCACCTGCTGCCTTTTCTGCTATCTTGTGAAAAAGGCGATACATCGAGGGTGGTGATCCGGGCAAACCCGGGCAGGGCATCCTCTGTTCCAACATGAGGCAGGACGCAGGATGGCCAAGGATATCCACAGCAAGGCAGGCACCGCCCTGCCCCCCTATTTCAACATTGATCCCGATGCGGCGATGGCGGAGCTGGACCAGCCCACCGACACTGCCCGCTTTGCCGAGATTGCCGAAGGCTGCGCCCGGGGACGTGCCGATCTCGCCAGCCGCGGTCTCAATGAAGAGGGGACAAAGCACCTGCGTCTGTTCTCCACCTGGGAAATCACCCGCTATCTGATCCCGGTGGCGCAGGCCCATTTTCGCAGGGTGCTCAAAGCCAATCCGGATCTGCCGCAGGGGCGGTCGGAAACCGAAGGCGGCGCCAAGTGGTTCACTTTGGATGAGGTGCTGCGACTGCGCGCGTTTTTTGCCGCGCAAGGATCAAAGGCCAAGAACTACCTGCCCTATCGCCCCGAGGGGTTGGCCGCCAAACTGGTGGCGGTTGCGAACTTCAAAGGCGGCGTTGGCAAGACCTCGACCGCCGCGCATCTGGCGATGTCGGCGGCGCTGGATGGCTACAAGGTGCTGGTGATCGATCTGGATTCCCAAGGTTCGATGACCTCAATCTTTGGCGGCAAGGTCGAGGATGAGTGGAAGACCGCATTCCCGCTGCTGGCGCGTCACTACGGCGAACATCTGCGGGTGGAAAACCAGCGCCGTCTGGATCGGGGCGACGCACCGCAGCCGCTGGACGAGAGCCTCACCGCCGCGATGGAGATGACGGCGGCGGATGTGATCCAGCCGACCCATTGGCCCAACATTGATCTGATTGGCGCGCAGCTGAATTTGTATTGGGCCGAGTTCCAGATCCCGGTCTGGCGGATGGCGGCACGCGCGTGGAAACTGTGGGATGCGCTCACCGACCGGCTGGAGGCCGACGGGGTGCTCGATCAATACGATGTGGTCTTTATCGACACGCCCCCGGCGCTTGGCTACCTCACCATCAACGGGCTTTCGGCCGCCGACATTCTGCTCGTGCCGATGGGCGCGTCGTTTCTGGAGTTCGACAGTACGGGGCGGTTCTTTGACATGCTGCATTCCACCTTTGCCTCCATCGAGGAGGGCGAGAACCTCGCCGCCCGTGCTCTGGGGCGGCCCGAGATCGGCTTTGAATGGGATGCGGTGCGGGCGGTGATCACCCGCTACGATGGCGCGCAACAGGGCGAGCTGGCGGGGCTGGTGCAGGCCTATATGGGCCCGACCCTGTCGCCGCACCGGCAGGATTACACCGCGTTGATCGGTCAGGCGGGCGAGCAGGTCAATGGCATCTACGAGGCGGATTACCGCGACTTCAACCGCGAGACCTATGCCCGGGGGCGCGAGACGTTTGATGAGACCTATGCGGCGTTCAAGCGGTTGCTCAACGGCGTCTGGCGCCGCGAGGAACTGGCGTTGCAGGCCGAGCGCGCGGCCTCCTGAGGCGGCATTAGGATGGGACTGCGATACTCTGGGCCTGGGGCTCCGAGTGGCGGGATGAGGAAGGACGACGAGAATGGCAAAACGCAAACGGCTGACCCCGGCCCAGCCCACCTATCTGAGCGGCAGTGACAAAAGCTCCGCCGCGGCCCCCGGCCCGCTCTCGATGGGGGCGGCGCCCATTGCGCAGGTGGCTTCTGATACCTCTGCCTCCGCCGCGCTCGAAGAACTCTCCGGTGTTCTGGAGCAGGCCCGCACCAAGGGGCTGATGATCGAAGAGCTGCCGCTGTCGGCCATTGACGAGACCTACCTTGTGCGCGACCGCATCGAGCAGGGCGAGGACGACATGCTGGGCCTCATGGAGTCGCTCCGGGCCCGTGGTCAGCACACCCCGATCGAGGTGGTCAAACGCGAAGACGCCCATGGCGAGAAAACCCATGGGCTGATTTCCGGCTGGCGGCGTCTGACGGCGCTGCGCAGACTCTATGACGAGACTTCAGACCCTAAATTCGCCACTGTCAAAGCGCTGGTGGTGCGCCCCGAAAGCGCGGCGGACGCCTATCTCGCGATGGTCGAGGAAAACGAGATCCGGGTGAACCTCAGCCATTATGAACGCGCACGCATCGCGGTGCAGGCGCTGGCAGAGGGGGTCTATCCGGATCAGCGCAAGGCGCTTTTGGGGCTGTTTCAGAATGTCCCCCGCGCCAAGCGTTCCAAGATCGCAAGCTTTGTGACGCTGGTGGAGGCGCTGGATGATGTGCTGCGCTACCCGACCGCGATCCCCGAAAAACTGGGCCTCGCCATCGCCCGCCATCTGGAGGAGAACCCCCGCTTTGGCCGCGAGCTGGCCGGCAATCTGATTGCCTCGGATTGCCAGCATGTCTCTGAAGAGCTGGCGGTTTTGCATGGGCATATTGCGGCTTGGGATGCGAGACTAAATGAGTATTTAGACTCTGATCCCCTGCCCTCCCCTGCCCCGACGCCCGCGCAATCTCCCTCTGAACCATCCTCCGAGGCCTCCTCTCCCCCGGGCCCGTCCCGTCCTGCGCAAAACCGCGTTTCGCTGGACGCAGCCCCCGGGGTGACGTTGACCTTCACGGAAGAGACCCGGAAGATCGAACTGCGCGGCGATGGCGTCACCCCGGATCTGGTGCAGGCCCTGCAAGATTGGTTTGCCCAACGCTGATCCTGCCGGTGCCCTCTTTGTTCGAGACAGGCAGGCGTCCTCCGGGGCGCCTGTTTTGAGTCTGGGAGGCCCCTTGGCGCGATGTGGTCCAGGGGTAGCAATATAGGTCAATAATATTGACCTATTGTTTCGCGTGCGAAACATTGGGTAAGTAGTGCTGACCTATTGTTTCGTGCGCGAAACAATGCGTAAGGGATGCTGACCTACCTGTCCGGCGGTCTCCGCGCCAGTCCCTGCCGCATCCGCGCGGGCGGTCGCGTCGAGCACCCCGCGCGCGTGCCTGTTTCTCGGGCAGTACCGGCGCAACTCTGCCGATATCGGGATGCGTTAACGACAGAACGGGCGAAAACATCGTATTTCTGGATTTATTCCGTGGGAAACCTATGGCGCGGGCGCCGCCGCGCGCATAAAACCGTGAGGGGGATGTGATGATTTCGACCCGTGTATTGGATCAGGAACGCGATTGAAGACGGGCGTGGGACGCCCGCGATTTGAGGTGACGAACATGTTGAAACTCGTGGAGCGGCTGACGCGTCAGAACAAGGCCACGATCTTTCTGACGCTGGACTTGCTGCTGCTTCCGGTTGCGTTGCTGTTTGCCCTGGTGCTGCAAGACATGCCGGTCTCTCCCCTGGTGCTGCTGGGGCAGATGCTGCCGGTGCTGCCCTATATCCTGCTGCTGGCGGCGGGGCTGTCCTATTGGCTGGGGCTGCCGCAGGTGCAGCTGATCGCCTATGAACGCCACGCGGTGAGCCTCACCGCGCTTCTGGCCACCGTGGTGGCGGCGGCGGAGGCCGGGTTCTGCGCGCTGTTCGGCCCGGACTTGCCGTTGGGGGTGCATGTGGTCTTTGGCCTCAGCTACCTGCTGATGATGGTGGCGGCGCGGGCGGTGATGTTGCAGATGGTGCTGGCGCTCTACCGCCGGGCGCGGCCGCGGGCGCGGGTGCTGATCTATGGCGCCGGCAATACCGGCACCCAGCTGGCGCAGGCGCTCAAGGCCCATGACGGGATCGACCCGGTCGCCTTTGTCGACGACAACAAATCGCTCCAGGGGCTGACGCTGGTTGGCTTGCCGGTCTATGCCCCGACCCGGATCGCCGAGGTGGTCAAAGGGCGCAACATCAAACGCGTGCTGCTGGCGATGCCCTCTCACAGCCAGCCGAAACAGACACAGATCATCCAGCGCATGCAGAAGCTGGGGCTGGAGGTGCAGGCGCTGCCCTCCTTTGCCCAGTTGATCGGCGAGGAGGCGCTGGTGGACAAGCTGACGCCGGTGCCGCCGCAGCGGTTCCTCAGCCGCGATGCCTGCGATGTGCCGCTCCAGGCCTGCGCCCAGTCCTATGCCGACCGGGTGGTGCTGGTGTCCGGGGCCGGTGGGTCGATCGGCTCGGAACTCTGCCGCCAGATCCTGGCCTGCCGCCCCAGCAAGCTGGTGTTGTATGAGCTGTCGGAGCTGGCGCTTTATACCATTCACCAGGAACTCTCCCAGCAGCTGGAAGACGCGGATATTCCGCTGGTGCCGGTCCTGGGGTCGGTCACCGATCCACGCCAGGTGCGCCGGGTCCTCGAACGGCACCGGGTGCAGGTGGTGTTGCATGCCGCCGCCTATAAACATGTGCCGCTGGTGGAGGCCAACCCCCTGCCCGGTCTGGCCAACAATGTCTTTGGCACCCAGACCCTGGCGCGGGCGGCGGCGGAATATGGCGTCGAACGCTTCATCCTGATCTCTTCCGACAAGGCGGTGCGCCCCACCAATGTGATGGGCGCCTCCAAGCGGATGGCCGAGCTGATCGTGCAGGATCTGGCCTCGCGCTCCGGGCCGCAGGGGGATGGGTCTGCCGGTCGCACGGTCTTTACCATGGTGCGGTTCGGCAATGTGCTGGGCTCCTCGGGATCGGTGATCCCGCTGTTTCAGGAACAGATCGCCCGGGGGGGGCCGGTCACCGTCACCGATCCGCGGGTCAAACGCTACTTCATGACCATCCGCGAGGCGGTGCAGCTGGTGCTCCAGGCTGGGGCCGAGGCGA